>JANYAW010000337.1 GCA_025361105.1 Rhodocyclaceae bacterium
TTGAATAATCAGCGCTTGACTCACAGCCAAGGTCAGCGGCAAATACAGGCGGAAGGCGCTGCCCTGACCACGAGTGCTGCTGATTTCTATGCGTCCGCCAAGACCTTCGGTTTCGCTCTTGACCACATCCATGCCGACACCACGGCCAGCGAGGGTGCTGATGACTTCGGCCGTCGAGAACCCCGGCTCCATGATTAAATTGGCCAGCGTTTTTTCGTCGGCAATGCCACCCTCAGGCAACAGTCCACGCTCAACGCCACGCGCGCGTATCCGCTCGAAATCCAAACCCGCACCGTCATCACTCAAATTGATAACGGCATCATTGCCTTCTTGCGCTAGCGACAAAGTGATCTCGCCTTGTGGCGATTTGCCAGCGGCTTCACGATCATGTGGTGATTCGATGCCATGCGCGACGGCATTACGCAGTAAGTGTTCGAGCGGGCTGGCAATGGTCTCCAAGACCGAGCGATCAATACCGGTTTGACCACCGCGAATATCAAGGTTGGCACGCTTGCCGGTTTCTTTGGCGGCCAGACGCACGACGCGATGCAAGCGTTCGGCAAGACTTTCAAACGGCATCATGCGCACGCTCATTAAGCGTTGCGATAGTTCGCTGTTGAGTCGTGCTTGCGCCGCCAACGCCGCGTCTGCACCGTCCAGACTCTTGAGCAAAGTGTGTTGCACGGTCGATACGTCATTGACGCCTTCGGCCATCATGCGGGTCAATTCCTGGAAGCGCGTGAAGCGGTCAAATTCGAGCGGATCAAACTGCACGTCTTGTATGGTGTGCGCCTGCTGCGAGGCCATTTGGCTTTCGGCCTGAATTTCGATTTCGCGAACCTGGTTGCGCAACCGGATGACGTTTTCGGTGAGCTCCAGCAAGGATACTTTGATAGCCCGCATTTCGCCTTCGATACGCGCGCGGGCAATTGCCACTTCACCAGTTTCATTGACCAACTTATCAACCAAATCAGCGCGCACGCGCAAATGCACCTGTGTGCCCGGATGCCCGACGGCGGCGCCACCGGTGGTGGGTGCGGCGCTGGCGGTAGGTGCGGCGCTCTTTGACTGATCAAAGACCTGAGCGGCGGTGTCGCCAGATGCAACATCGGTGGCAACGGGTGCGACACTGCTGTCAACCGAGACCATCGCTTCGACCACCGGCGCGGCGGGCAGTGCGCTAGCGCTCTCGCCACGGCTCAGTCGCTCAATCATGTAAGTGCCCCGGTCGACCGAGACATCAAGGCCGTCGAGCATTTCAGTGGTGATCGCGCGCATCGCGAGCGCGTGATCGATACGCGATTCCATCGAATGGAAAAGTTCGCCACAGCCCATCGCGCCGACCATACGTGCGCTGCCTTTGATGGTGTGCAAATCGCGTTGCAAACGGCGCGGCAATTCGGTGTTCGACGGGTCATGCCGCCAATTGCGTACACCTTCGCTGATCGAGCGCATCAAATCAACGCTCTCCTCAAGGAAGATCGGCAGCAATTGCGGATCAATTTCATCTTCAATCCGCTGTGCGCGGCGATCTTCGAGCGTGTCCGGCCCTTCGGCGGCGGCAGTGAGGGGTGTTGCAGCGGGTTCGTCAAGTTCACCAGTTGGTGCTGGTGTGGAGTCTCGGCCTTGCACAGCCAAGTCGCTCTGCGAATCCACTGCGCCGCCGCCGTCATGTGACTCGGCTTCGTTGTCGAATATCCTCTCGACCGGTGGCGCAGACAAAGGCACTGCCACCAGCGCACCCAGCGCTGCGGCAAGCTCGGTCTCGGCATTGGGTAGGCGACGTTCAGATATAGCCCCTAGCATGCCTTCTAGCGCTCCGGCGGCGCGTGCAAATACAAAGCGTTGCTCGTCGGTCGGCGCGGCTTCTGCTCTGACCATGCGATCAAGCGACTGCTCAAGTGCGCGAGCTAATTGTTGAATCGCCTGGATGCCCGTCGTGCCAGAAATCCCGGCCAGCGTGTGCGCAGCGCGAACCAGGTCGTCGGATGGAATTTTGACTTCGCCGATTTCACGTTGGATGGTCGCCAGATGATCACCGGCTTCGCCGACATACAGCGAATACATGGTCTGGCTAATCGAAATATCGCCGATCTGGATTTGCGGTGGCGCGGGGAAGCTATGTACTTCGGCGCTGGTCGGGCTTGCATCAACAACTGGGGACGATTCAACCGGCAACTCGGGTGGCAACTCATTGGGCAACTCAGGCAGCAAATCGAATGACGAGTCAGCCGGCAATTCAGAAATCGGCGCGGCGAATCCTGGAACATTGGATATGGACGCACTGGCCATAATTTCGGCGGCTTCCAATTCGGCGGCGGCCAGTGCAGCTTCGTCGTTGGCTTGCTCTCGTGCTTCGAGTTCGGCGACCAAATCTGCTGCCGATGGCTCGGCGGTACTAATCAACTCATTTGTCGACTGAGCAGATACATCTTCAATAGCAGGCAATTCAAGCGTATCGACAGGCGGCATTTCCAGCGTCGGCAGCGCAGGTTCGACCACCGCAGCTTCAACAGCCGGCAGCGCAGCTTCGCCCGCTTGCAAACGCACACAACGCACGACTAATGCGCTGGCATCTTTGTCGTGTCCGCCGTGCGCCGCGAGTTGTTCTACCCATGCGCTAAACAAGGTCGCCGCATCGTCCAGCATTTCGATGAGTTCAGGTGTCGCAGCGCGGTGGTCGTGCAGCCAATCGTTGAGCACTTGCTCGACACTCCAACCGGCTTCGCCCAACGCGGTGAGGCCGACCATCCGGCCGCTGCCTTTGAGCGTGTGGAAATTGCGGCGCAGCGTGGTCAGTGGTGGCAATTGCGTCGGGTTCTTGTGCAGTCGCGGCAATTCGGTAGCTACGCTCTCCAAAACTTCGCGTGCTTCTTCGAGGAAAATCTGCAACATATCCTCGTCGTCGTCATCTTCTTCAACGGCGGCAGGAGTGGGAGTAGTAAGTATGGGTGCTGGAGGCGGTACCACAAGCGCTGGCGCGGGTGGCGGAACAATCGACGGGACAACTGGTTTTGGCATTTCGCCAGTTGGTGCTGAGGACACGCCGTGCAACTGATGCATTTCATTCGGTGCAATCGACATGGTCGAGCGTGGTGGTTCGAGCAATGCATCCAGATCAGGTTTGGCACCGCTTTCGAGTTGCTCAACAAAGAAACCCAAGGCAGAGAGTTTCTTGGCCAGATCTTCAAAATCACCGACGGTGAAAATCCCGCTTGAAGACAGATGGGCGATGCGTTGATCGCATTCACGCAACACTGTCACCGCGCGATCCTGCCCCAACATAATCAGCGCGCCTTCGACTTGTTTGAGCGGCTTGGAAAGTGCCGCCAAGGTGCCTTGTTTACTCTGGTCGCGGAAATAACTATCCAGTGTTTGCTCAACGCTGCTCAGGTTGTTGGTGATTTCACGAGCGACAGTGGCGAGCAACAACCGCTCTTGCGCACGATGTGAAATTGCGTCGAGTTGTGGAATTTCAAACGGCGCGAGTTCGTCACCGCGCAGTAGCGCCGCCAAGCGCTCGGCAATTATCTGGCCTTGTTGGTTGAACTCCGCGTCAAGCCGGTGGAAATTTTCCAGTGCCGAATCGGTGAGCAAAAGTGCGGTGGCGACTTCCAAGGCCATTGATTCGGTGTGCCGAGTCGGGTCGTGGCGCAGTGCATCGGCGAGTGTTGAGATCGCCTGTGCCATCGCATCAATCGCTGCATTGCCAAGCTCGGCGCTGTGCGCGGCAATCGAGGTGGCTTTTTCGTGGAAGGGCGGCAATGCGGCCACGCTACCCGCGCAGAGTTTGTTCCAGTCCTCTTTGGCGCCGGCCACCACTTCCCGTAGGCGACGCACTTGCGGCCGCAAAGATTCGGCTTCGGCGGCACCAGCGGCTGGAATCAATTCGTTGGTACGGTAGGCCGCGCGCACCACTTGAACGTGTGATTGCGCCAGCGCTTGTGCATCATCGAAGCTCGCCGTGGCAACCAGATATAGCGCTTCGCTAAACAAGCGATCAGCGATGTGGGTATGACCCTCGGTCAATTTTTTGATTTGCGCGCCGGTTTGCATGGCGAATTTTTTCGCCAATTTCGCATCCACGGTAGCGCCCTTGCCGAGCGCTTCAAAAACCCCCAGCGCGATCCACCAGAACGCTCGATCAGCGGGTGTGCTCTGTGCGGTTTCTATCATCATGGTCGCAGTTTTCATTTCTGCGACACCACGAATTTCGCCCTTCAAGAATTTGAGCAAGCCCCGCTCAAAACTCATCCGCGCCATCTTCAATCGCGCCGCCAGCTTGTCGTCATCGAGCGGTGCTGGCTCTGTGTCGCGCTTGGGCGGGCGTTGTGTCAAATCGGGAAAAAATAATGCGGCAGGTTCCGGCGCGGCCAAGCCACGTGCAACCAACAAAGCTTGGAACGCGGGCAAGAGTTTGAGTGGCTGATTTGGCTCGCCGCCCATCAAGCCATCGAGGTAGCCGCGCAGGGTGGTCAGACCCAGTTGCACGGTAGCAGCAGTCTCCTCCGTCCACGGCGTATTGCCTTCAGCCAGAGAAATTACCAGTTGTTCGATGCTGTCCGAGAATTCCGAAATTCCGGCCAAACCAACAATCGCCAACGCGCCGTTGGCTTGATGCAAATGTCCACGCGCATCCGCCAATTCCTTGCCGCCGGGATTGGCCAAATGCAGCACCAAGGCCGCACTGGTGCGTTCCAGGGCAAGGTCGATTTCAGTCTTGACCCAAGACAATGGGCCGATATCGAGATCCAGACTCATAGAGAAATTGGCATCCTGCTTTGTTGATGGGTGTTATTCACAAAGCTCACAATGATCACACCCGGAAGCCGGATACTGAGCCTTTGAGTTCTACCGCCAGTGCCGACAGTTCGCCAATCGAAACAGCGGTTTGTTGTGTGCCAGTGGTGGTTTGGTCGGTGACGTGCAAGATGCCTTGCATGGACTGCGCCACGCCGGTAGCGACCACCGACTGCTCTTGTGTCGCAGTTGAAATTGATTCAATGAGCTGCGCAAGCTTTTGCGTCACCGAAGAAATCTCGGTCAGCGCTTGTCCCGCTGCGTCGGATCGCTTGGCTCCTTCGACCACGTTTTGCGTCGAGTTTTCCATAGCGGCAACAGCATCGTGGGTGTCGGTTTGAATCGTCTTGACCAGTGCCGCAATTTGTTTGGTGGCCTCACCGGAACGTTCAGCAAGTCGTTGTACCTCTTCCGCAACCACCGAGAAGCCGCGTCCCGCTTCACCAGCGGAAGCCGCTTGAATAGCAGCGTTCAAAGCCAGGACGTTGGTTTGTTCAGTAATGTCGGAAATCAGTTCGACGATCTCGCCGATCTCTTGCGAGGACTCACCAAGCCGTTTAATACGTTTGGCGGTCTCTTGAATCTGACCACGAATTTCATTCATACCGGTGATGGAATCCGCCACTGCGCTGGAGCCTTTTTGCGCCACGTCGAGCGAGAGCCGTGCCACATGCGCCGATTCCAAAGCATTGCCCGAAACTTCGGTCATTGATTTGGCCATCGCGCCAATTCGTTCGCCTGCTTGCTGAATTTCACGCGCCTGTGTTTCGGTTGCGGCGAGCAATTCGCCTGAAGTTAATTGCGCCGAGTCGGTGGCCGTGGTTACCCGTGCGGCAGCGTTGTTGATACGACCGACCAATACGCTAAGTTCTTCAATCGTGTAATTCACCGAGTCGGCAATGGCACCGGTGATGTCCTCACTCACCGTAGCGCGCACGGTCAAATCGCCGTCAGCCAAATCGCCCATTTCGTTCATCAGTCGCAAAATAGCGGCCTGCGTCGCGTCTTTGTCAGCTTCCGCCAAACGTTGTTGGCGCAAAGCATCCGAGCTACGTCGATTAGCATCATCGCGAAACACTTTGACGATGCCGATCAACATCAAGAAAGAAAACGAACCCGCGACTGCCGCGATTACTGCGGTTAAGTTTTGTTGCGACACCTCGGCTTGATACGCTTGAACCAAACCGTCGGTGGTGTCTCCCAATTTTTTGGCGTCGGCGTTGAGTTGCGTACCAATAGCACGCGCTTTTGCCAGCGGCTTAATGTCCTTCGGCAAGTCCTTCCAAGTGTCATACAGGAACTGCAAACCTTTAATGTAACTGGCCGTCACAAATTTATCGGCGTTTGGCAAATTTTCCATAATGCCGATAAGCTCACTCAAATCCTGACCCAAATCGGCGTAAGTCTCTTCGTCAAATCCTGGCACCCAACCAAGATCGGTGGCTTTGCGCATGATGGTTTCGTTTCGGTAAGGAACTTCGCCACCAAATCGTTGTGCATCCATTTGTAGTTTCGCGGTTTGGCGTTGCGCCTCGGCAGCCAGCGCGGCGAGCAAGCTCAAACCTTTTTCCTGATCCAACACCACCGTCAAATCTTTGTCTTGGACTGCCCAAGCTTTGCGCATTTCGTCCAGCGCCGGTCGCGAAGCAGGGGACGTCGGTGGCAAGACGATGCCTTCGACATCACCACCATTGGTTAGTTTTTCTATCAGTTCGTTGAACTGCGCGCGTGCCGTGCGTAGTTCGGCGAAACCTGATTTCTGACCAGTCAGCGCAACTGATGCGGCTTTCGGAATCTGTTGCGCCAGCGGACGAATCTGACCGGTAATCACCAAATATGCAGTCGCCAATGTAGCGGTTCGATTTTGCAACCATAAGCCAGTCAGAGCGATCATCAGCATGCCGACGAATATCGCGCCAAGAATTTGGTATTGAACCGCCAGGGACAAATGCCCGATTAATGGCAAAGGCCGACCTGCTTCCTCAGTGCCACCACCGGGCGCACTTGGCACGGAAGTGGGGGCGTTTTTTTTCAATCTGGCGAGTAAGGTCTTAATCATGGACATGGCAGATACCTTCCGGTAACGAGTTCAGCAACGGATTGTGAGGTAGGTGTAAAACGCATCGGTTTTTGCGCGGCACTTCATGCTTTCGCTCCGCTACTAATCGCAGCCACTTCAGCAACATCGAGAAACGCGGGATCAGACAGCAGGGCTGGAATCCGCAGCCGTGTCCATCTGGCACCAGCGCCATCGACATAGCGCTTGCCGCGCCACGCCGCATCCGTCGTCGACGTTTTGTTGACCTCGGCATCGACCAGCGTAAGCGAGTCTGGCGCAAGCAACCCAAGTGTGCGATTGACCAACAGCGCGCTGTTGATGCCGTGCCGTGTGCCGATCAGCAGCAGGCGCGCCTCGGCATTGAGCGGTGTGGCTTCGCCGCCGCGCAGCGCAGAAAAATCGACCACGCTATAAAGTGCACCGCGAATATTGACCAGACCAGCGAACCAATGTTTGGTTAATGGCGCGGGTGTCAGCGTAGTCAGCGGCGCGACTTCACCTGAATCAGCTAAATCAAACAGCCACAATGAATCATCACCATGACCTGAGGCCACGCCCAGCAATGCACGCGAGTTTTCGCCGCGCTGCGCCGAGCCCAGACGCATCGAAAGGTTTTGTTGAAATTCGCGTAGGCTAATTCGCTTGGCCATGAGTGCCTAGGGCGTTGTTGGTCTAAGGGGTCTAAGGGGTCTATGGGTCGATTGGTGACTTGATGGATCAAGGAATGGCAGCGATTTTGGCGATCAGCGCCGCCGGATCAATCGGCTTAGTCAAGTAATCCATCGCGCCTTGACGCATGCCCCAGACCTTGTCGGTTTCCTGATCTTTGGTGGTGCACAAAATCACTGGAATATGTTTGGTCGCCTCATCGCGGGTGATTGCACGGGTGGCTTGAAAGCCATTGGTGCCAGGCATCACGACATCCATCAAGATCAGGTCAGGCTGTACTTCCTTGGCTTTGGCAACACCTTCGTCACCGCTCTCGGATGTAAATACTTGATAGCCATGTTTGTGCAGCAGTTCGGTGAGTGATTGACGTTCGGTCGGCGAGTCGTCAACAATCAGAACGGTTTTTACGGGCATGATGTTTCCTTTCAGAATAAATACGTTGAAATCGTTACAACACTAAGCCGGCTTTGGCACCGCATGCGCGGCAACCGTGGCGAGCAAACTGTCTTTGGTAAATGGTTTGGTCAGGTATTCATCCGAGCCAACCATGCGTCCGCGCGCACGGTCAAACAAGCCATCTTTTGACGAAAGCATGATTACCGGCGTAGTCGAGAACTTCGGATTTTTCTTAATCAGCGCGCAGGTTTGATAGCCGTCCAGCCGTGGCATCAGGATGTCGCAAAACACCACACTGGGCAGATGATCGTTAATCTTGGCCAACGCATCGAAACCATCTTCCGCCAAGACCACCAGCGCACCAGCCTGCTTGAGGAAAATTTCCGCACTTTTGCGTATGGTGTTGGAGTCATCAATGACCATCACCTTGATGCCAGCAATTTGTGAAATTTCACTCACGTTCGCAGCGCCCCTTAAACAGCATTCATAGCCGCATGATAACTATATTTGCAGCATTTCAAAATCTTCCTTGCGTGCACCGCATTCATGGCAAGTCCAGTTCGGTGGAACATCGGCCCATGCCGTGCCCGGCGCAATGCCTTCATCGGGTGAACCTGCGGCCTCGTCATAAATCCATCCGCAGATCAGACACATCCATTTTTTATTCGCGTTGCTTGTCGCTGGGTTTGTCACATTGATGTCGCCATGAAGGTAGTCAAAAAAACACTGAGTTAGAATCTACCCCTATCTTAACGCCCTTCTGTGGCTATGTCCGCCGCCAATTTTTCTCCTCCGGCCACCCCGCCCGTTGTCCTTTGTTTCTCCGCCGCTGACCCCACGGGCGGCGCTGGAATGCAGGCTGACCTGTTGACCATCGCCAGCCTCGGTTGTCATCCGGTCTCCGTGCTCACCGCGCTCACTGTGCAAGACACCGCCGGGGTCGAGGCGGTATTGCCAATTGATGCCGGCTGGATTGCCGATCAAGCACGTGCCTTGCTCGAAGATATTCCGGTCGCCGCGTTCAAGCTTGGCATGCTCGGCAGCGTCGAGGCGATTGCCGTAATTGCCGAAATTATTTCCGATTACCCCGACATTCCGCTGGTGCTCGACCCGGTTTTGGCATCCGGTCGCGGCGATCAATTCGCCGGTGAAGAAATGATCGACGCGCTGGTCAGCCTGCTGCTCCCACAAACCACCATCCTCACTCCGAATAGTTTGGAAGCACGGCGCTTGGCGCAAGAAACCGGCGAAGACGACAGCGGCGGCAGCCCCAATTTGGTCGAGTGTGCGCGGCGCTTGGTATTGGCCGGATGCGAATACGTGTTGGTCACCGGCACGCATGAATCAACACCACAAGTCATCAACACTTTGTACGGCAGCCACGGTGTGGTGCGTAGCGATAAATGGGAACGCTTGGCCGGAAGTTTCCATGGCTCAGGTTGCACACTCGCCTCGGCGATTGCCGCGCATTTGGCCACCGGCACCGACATTCCCGACGCGGTGCAAGGCGCACAGGAATACACTTGGCGAACGCTGCAAGCAGGCTTTCGTCCGGGCATGGGGCAGTTTATTCCCGACCGCCTATTTTGGTCGCGCGATGATGATGATGATGAGGAAGATGCCGCCTCGATTGAAGCCGGATCTACGCACATCTAACGACGGCGTGTCGCCAGCACCAACTGAGGCAAGCAATCACGTGCAGCCACCACTACGCGGCCTATACGCCATCACACCCGACCAGGCTTCAACGTCACTTCTGGTGACGATGGTAGGTGCTGCCGTCGCTGGTGGTGCGACGCTCGTGCAATACCGCAATAAATTAGCGCCGAAATCATTGCGCCGCGAACAAATCGCTGCGCTTTTGCCGATATGCCGTTCGGCGAACGCAATACTTATCGTCAACGACGACATTGATTTAGCCATCGAACTCGATGCCGATGGCGTGCATGTCGGTCGTGACGATGCGCCAAATTCATTGACCGCTGTGCGCACCGCGCTCGGCCCAAGTCGACTGCTTGGCGTGTCGTGCTACAACGATTTATCGCTGGCGCGAAGCGCAGCTGCGAACGGCGCAGATTATCTTGGCATCGGTAGCATGTTTGCGTCCAGCACCAAGCCTGCGGCGGTCAACGCCACGCTCGCGATGCTGTCCGCAGCACGAAGTTTCGGTATGCCTGTGGCGGCTATCGGCGGCATCACTTTGGCAAACGCCCCCGGCGTCATCGCCGCCGGAGCAGATTTGCTTGCCGTCATCAGCGATTTATTCAGCGCCGAAGACATCAAATCGCAGGCGCAAAATTACGCGGCACTTTTCACCGTAGCTTCCACACAATAAGCAGGAGCGACTCTCTCGTGACTAACAACGAATCCCTATTTTCCCGCGCCCAAAAAACCATCCCTGGCGGTGTCAATTCCCCTGTCCGCGCTTTCCGTTCGGTCGGCGGCACGCCAGTGTTTTTCAGCCGCGGCGAAGGCGCCTATGTCTGGGATGCCGATGGCAAACGCTACGTCGATTACGTTGGTTCATGGGGTCCGCTGATTCTCGGCCATGCCGATGCCGATACTGTTCGTGCGGTGCAGGAAGCCGCTGCCAAAGGTTTGTCATTCGGCGCGCCAACCGAAGGCGAAGTTGAGCTGGCGGAATTACTGGTCAAACGCGTACCCAGCATGGATATGGTGCGTCTGGTTTCATCCGGCACCGAGGCAACGATGAGCGCGATTCGCCTCGCCCGTGGCTTTACGGAGCGCGACGCGATTATCAAATTTGAAGGCTGCTATCACGGCCACGCCGATAGCTTGTTGGTCAAAGCCGGCTCGGGTTTGCTCACCTTCGGCAATCCCTCATCGGCCGGCGTGCCGAGTGATTTCACCAAGCACACGCTGGTGCTCGATTACAACGACCCGCAACAACTCCACGACGCATTCAAAACGCATGGGAACAAAATCGCCGCCGTGATTGTTGAACCGGTCGCCGGCAACATGAATCTCATTGCACCGAAGCCGGAATTTCTGGCGGCGATGCGTGCGTTGTGCACACAACACGGCGCAGTGTTGATATTCGATGAAGTGATGACCGGCTTTCGCGTCGGCCCCAACTCCGCGCAAGGCTTGTATGGCATCACCCCCGACCTTTCCACCTTTGGCAAAATCATCGGTGGCGGCATGCCGCTGGGCGCATTCGGTGGCCGTCGCGAGATCATGGAAAAAATCGCCCCGCTGGGGCCGGTGTATCAGGCCGGCACTTTGTCCGGTAATCCCTTGTCGGTTGCCGCCGGATTAACCACGCTGAAAAAAATCGCCGCGCCAGGTTTTTATGAAGCACTGACTACCAAAACGCTATCGTTGGTCAACGCATTTAACGCTTGCGCACGAGCACGCGGCATCACGTTTTGCGCCCAATCTGTTGGCGGCATGTTCGGCATGTATTTCGCCGCCACGCCGCCCACGTCCTACGCCGAAGTCATGCGCTGCGACAAGGAAGCCTTCAATCATTTCTTTCACGGCATGCTGGATAGAGGCATCTATCTCGCCCCCGCTGCCTTCGAAGCTGGATTCGTTTCAGCAGCGCACAGCTACGAAGACATCGCTGCGACTGTTGCGGCAGCAGATGAGATTTTTGTTGGTCAATAAATTTGCCAGTTGGTGCTGATGAAACAAAGGCAAAACCAGAAACTACCAGCGACAAGACGGTCGGGCACAAAACGCCCTCTGCGTCGTCGCGTGTGGTGACACGCCGTCAAGCGATTCAAAGTTTAATAAGCCCATGCTCAGAGAACTAAAAAAAGTCCAACAAGTCATCGGAGAGCCCAGACGCCGATGGTTCTTTGCGCATGAAATTGATCTCGTGGTGTGGGAAGACGGAGACGGAGACGGCGCGATTAGCGGTTTTCAACTGGCCTATGACAAGCATCGCAACGAGCATTCGATTTCCTGGCAAAAAGATCGCGGCTATTCGCACTACGTAGTCGATGATGGCGAGCCGGTGGCGGGGGCCAACCACACGCCGTTTCTGTACATGGATGGGCCGTTCAAGAGCGACCGGGTGCTGGAATTATTTCTGTCGATGTCAGCTGAAGTTCCTGCCAACATCGTTGCCTGCGTTGAAACCAAGTTGCGTGAGTTCAATGGTTCGCTGGTGCCCTGAGCATTCCTCTCGAACTATCAATGCACCAACTGGCGATTCCTGCTAGTCGCCGCCTATGAGTAAGTCCTGTCGTCCCTATACGCAAAAACCCATTTGGCTTCTGTGATTGGTATTTCGTATCCACCGGAAGCTCCTGAACTGAACGCATCACCCAGCACCCACTTAACCCAGCCCTTGCCCTTCGTCACCCCCCAGCATCCGCAGATACCGCACCACCCCAAACGCCGCAAGGCCAAACACGATATGCACACAAAGCACCGGTGGCCAACCCAGCAGGTAGATCACATCGTTGGCCAGACTGGCTTTGAAAGGGCCGCCACCGAAGGCCAGGCCGCGAGTGCCAAAAAAAGTATTGGCCATTGCCGGCAGCGTAAACATCCAGCCGGTAACCAGCGCCGACCAAAACAGCAGATTGAATTGCTTCTTGCTCAGCCACATAAACTGCCCGCCAAAGGCCAGCGCCATCAACAACAAGCCCTGGGTAATCGCCTCCATGTGGCCCATCCGATAGGCGCGTGAATCACCGGGAATCTGCACGTCAATTTGCACTGGCAGCGGCCACAACACGATCTGCTCCAGCAGCGAAAAAAACCACGCCCAGCCAAACAATATCCCAACGATAAACAGCCCCAGCCCGTTGAGAAAAAATAGCGCTTGCAGACGTTTGCTGATGGTTAGGTTTTCGCTCATGGTGAATCCTGTGGCAATGCGGCGTCGGTAGCCCAGTTTAGGCCGCCACCGGAACAGGGCCGGCGAGTTGTGCGGTGTCCAGCTTTGCCGCGCCTGCCGGGTTATCGCGAAACAGTGTCGCCCAAGCCAAGGCCCAAGCCGGATCGGCAATCTGGCGCGGGTGATAACCAGGCTTGAGAATGCGCAACCATTTGGGCAGGATGTTGAACAACACACGGTAAATCACTTTGGTTAACGCCCAATGGCTGGCGATCGAGCGCGACAGCCCATCTTCCTTGAGTAGCGTGTGATAGCCCTGACGGGTGCGCCAGAAAATATGGCCGGTGGCGTAGATCAAACCGGTAATGCGCAACAGATAGCCGGGATGCAAATGGTGCAGCACGTCGTAAGCCACGCTCTTGTGTTCTATCTCTTCGACAAAGTGCCACAACACCAGCGACGATACGGCGGCGTTGCTGTTGCCAAACAGATGCACGCGATCTTCAATCAGCATTTGTCCAATCACCAGCGCCATCGCCTCAAAGCCCTCGGCGTAGGCCAGATTAAAACGCAACGAACGCTCCTTCTCCAGCTTGGTGTAGTCGGCATTCAGCCGACCCTCCAGTCCATCGATGCAGGTGTAGCCCGTCGCGCGTAGCGTCTCGTTAAACAGCCGGTGCTGTTTGTAATGCGCAGCTTCCTGCTTGATGTACAAATCCAGCTCGGCCTGCAGCGCCGGGTCTGTGATTTGGCCTTTGGCCGCGCGCATGGTGCGAATCAAATAAGGTTCCAAATATGGCATCGCCAAAGAGGCCGAATTGACCACCTGAGAAAACTCCGGCCGCGCCGCGTTCCAGTGGCCGTCTGTCGGCTCAAAAACAAACGGCATCGCGCGAAGCGTCATACGGGCATCGGTCATCACTGGCTCGAATCAAACTTGCTAATGAAACAAACGCTGATTTCCATAATGTCACTCCAGTTCAATAGGCATATGGATAAGCCTCGGCCTCTAATACGGTGCTGGGTTCTGCCACTTGCGTATTAGATTAGCACTGCTGCACGCGATGTCGGCTTTGAACCAAAATGACGGCGTGTCACCAGCACCAACTGGCTGACTGAACCTTGCTGATACAAATCCGTCTGACTCAGATTGCTAAGGCTGCCTTCAGCGCATAGACTAATTGCATCGATTTTGAATCAATTTATTGGAGGTGAGTCCTTGTCACCAGCATCTGTCGAACTAGCCAAGCATCTATTGATGGTGTTTGGCCTCATTCTTGCGGTGGGAACAGCTTGTGCCGTCCTCGCACAGAAATTGAAAATGCCGGATGTCGTTGTGTTTCTAGTCGTTGGAACCTTGCTGGGTCCGGATGTGGCAGGGGTAATTGACATTAAAGTCGATTCAACCCTGAATCAATTAATACTAATTTTTGGCTCTTGCTACATCCTCTTTGATGGCGGCGCTTCATTGCGGCTGAAAGTGCTGAAAGAAGTCTGGATCACGATCTTGGTCCTCGCGACCATCGGTGTGTTGATCACCGCCGCAATCACCAGTATCGCCGCCTATTACCTGCTAGGCATTCCATTCATAGTCGCGCTGTTGCTGGCTTCAACCATTGCATCAACCGACCCGGCAACACTAGTCCCCGTGTTTCGTCAGGTGAAGATCAAGGACCGGGTCGCGCAGACCGTAATGTCCGAGTCGGCCTTCAACGATGCCACCGGGGCAATCCTGACTTTCGCTGTACTCGCCGTTGCTATGGGGCAAGGTGAAATATCCGTATCGACCGTACTGATCGACTTGTTGAAGCAGGCATCGTTCGGCTTAATCACAGGATTGATCCTCGGTTACCTGGCAGCATTGTTTATTGCCCACGAGAAATTCAATTTCTTGCAGGAATATGCCCCGGTAGTTTCGCTAATGGCTGTAGTCGGTGCTTTCCTGACCGCCGACGGACTACAAGCAAGCGGCTTTATGGCGGTATTCGTGTTTGGTATCGTGATTGGCAACAAGGACGCTTTCGGTTTTTCGATGGAAGCAGGTGAGCAAGAGAAATTAGACGATTACGTAATGCTCACCGCG
>JANYAW010000344.1 GCA_025361105.1 Rhodocyclaceae bacterium
CATCCGAGTTACAGGGAAACTCTCCGGCAAACCAAACTTGATGATCCTTTGGCGGCCCTAAATACTCGCCATGAATGGCGAGGTCGGTAACGAGCGTTCCCCACTGTACGGCGCGCAGCGAGGTTACATACGGAACTCTAACCAGCAGATATCCATGACGGATATCGATCTCGTAGGACTCATCAAGTAGGCGCTTTACGCTCGGATTAAGAGCGATTTGTTTTGGTAACAAGGAACACCATACCCTTCTTCACCTTGACGGACTGGCCACTAACGAGCGTGCCGTCCTGACCATGCGGGTTGCTGTACGCAACGGTGAATTCTTTGTCGGTATTCGCCGCATCGTCAGGGAAGGCTATGACGACGACCTCCGTGTAACTCAGATCCTCCTTTGCCACCTGTCGTGGCCGGGCATTAACGATAATTTCGATAGTTTTGTCTGCACTCATGATTGATGCCTTTCAAGAAATGATGAATACAACTTTTGCCTAGATAGCGCATCTAAGGTCTCAATAATACAACGAATGTGTTAAATAGCGTGTCAAATAATAAATTAAATTGAAAATCTTGTCAAATAGTATGTAATATTTCATATGATTCCTTCAGTTTTTGATTGAGTCTGTTGTCCAGCATGCATGTTTTTTCATGACGGAGGTTCAGTGTCCAACTCATCAGTAGGGCTCGGCCAATGGCCGAATGCACCTTTGGCATTGGTTGTCGCACAAGTCCGTTTCGAAATTTCAACCAACACGAACCCTGATCCGCTAGGGGATCGAATTGGGAGGCTAAAGGATATCGGTCTCCCTAATACCACCCCGCTTCAACAAATGCTCGTTGGCCTAGGAGGTACGACGGGGATTCCATCAGGGCTTGGGATGTTCGGCAAGGATTTGCGAAGTAGCGACGGAACACGCTGCCTGCGCCTACAACAAGGTGTAATGACGTTCAATTCGTCATCGTATCGAAATTTTGAGCATTTCTCGAATGAGTGGGGCGCGATGCTTGGAGCACTATGTACAGATGGCGATGTCCATGTGCAACGCCTTGGTTTGCGTTATGTTGACTTCATCATTCCAGAGGTTGGTGATGTACCAGAGTCGTACTTAGATTCAGGTTTCGGACGTTCCCCGAGTATTTTGGGTGACCAGGCGCCGATGATTGTCAATGTCTACGAGTACACACGTGACCACGGTGGAGGAATACGCATTCAATATAACCGCGGATTCGGGCCGCCCGAGTTACCGCGCGACATTGGCGATACTGTCACACCACCAACATTTCTCATCAAAAAATATGACTCTGGGTCTTCGGCGGTATTGGATATTGATCGTTGGCGACTTGCAAGGGAGCAAATGTCTGCGCAGCAGTTAATCAAGGAATTTGTTGTCCTTCATGAAGACACGCGCCGTACTTTCCATAAGATTACCAACCAAATTGCACACCTCAGGTGGCAGACCAATGCTTGATAGGGGATGAGATGTTTCAATTAAACTGTCGTGACTGTAACTGAAGTGCGCAGCCAAAATAATATCGGGACGCTAACGCCGTCTTCTATTCCCGCATATAGCACGGGAAACGACTGTGTTGGCTACCGCGCTATTCTTTTTGGAACCTATTCTGTAGATCGAGATTCGGATGGCGTTTGTTCGACCTCTGGTGGCATCTTCATTTTTCCTCTCCTCAAACGAGTAGGTGAGCCGGCTATGCCACCGCTAGCGACACCGGCGACGATTGTCGATCGAGCGCGAAATCTCCTTGCGCTCACCGTGACAGATGCTGGTAGGGTATTCCGCGTTTCGAGGCCAACAATTTATCAGTGGCAATCTATTGGCGATATCGGACAGATTCGCTCACATAAGGATCGACAGCGCCTCAAGGACATGTGGAGTATTGCCGAAACGTGGAGCAAACTCACACCCCTAAAGGGGCGTTGGCTCAATCACATTCTGCCAGGCGGAAAGAGCCTCCTTGATCTATTGAGTGTCGAAAAAATCGACGTGGCGGCGGTGCTAAGCGCCCACGCCAGTTTGTCAATGTCTCAACAAGAACTCAGAGGCAAGGAGCATCAGCGTGTACTCCAGGTCTTGCCTGGCCTGCGTGACGCATTCAAGAATCTGGATGCTCTCACGCAGCAGCGGGATCGGCAGGAGGATGGCTAATCTATTCTCTCTTTTCATCAAACGGTTTAACGCACTCGTTGAACAGGAAGTTCCTGTTCCTGTAATGATTGCCGTTGTGGGGCATAACGGTGCCGGCAAATCGACTTGCTTTCGTGAAGTTTTACAATCTAAAGTTTTACAATCAAAACTACCACACGACCATCTGCATATTGACCCTGATGCGGTTGAACGCGAAATAAGCGCTGTATTGAAGGGGTCATTGCCAGATGCGCTAAAGCTATCCCTGCTAGCACAAGAAGAAGCAAACAGACTTCGTCACCAATATCGAGATGCCGAGAATTTTTTCAGCTTTGAGACTGTGTTTTCTGATGAGGTCGGAGACAAAGTCGCGTTCTTGCGCGAATCCCGCGAGCGCGGCTACATTGTTGCAATGATTGCAGTCGGATTGGACTCGCCTGCTATTTCAGCAGAACGTGTTGCGCGGCGAGTTGCAAAAGGTGGGCATGATGTTGGGATAGATAAAATTTACAGCCGCTATTCACGCGTACTGTCGAACATTGCCGCAGGGGTGAAAATCGCCTCGATTGCAGTCGTTGTTGACAATAGCAAAGTCTCAACCAAGAAAAATGGTCACTCATTTCGAGCTTTGGCGGTATATGAGAATGGCACGCTATTAGATCAAATCGCTAGTCCACCGAATTGGTGGAATACGTGCCAACTGCTGTCGGTGCGAGTCTGACTGGGGTCTAGTTGGCGTTGTCGAAACGTGAATTCTGTCGAGATATCGTCTTACTAGACTTACGCGATTTACAAAGCGCCAGATGACGGCGCGTCAACAGCACCAACTGGCAGAAGTAATGCTGTGAGTATCTTGGCTAAAGCTGAGAGATCCTGCTGAACGTCAGGTGCTTCGCGCCTCCCGGACCCCGGCCTCTGCCACCCTCGCGAAACGTGAATCAAAGGCGTGTCGAGACCGCCGGAGTGGCGAATTTACCCGCCGGTATCTATCTTCACCACTACCGACATCCCCGGTCTTAACTTCGCCGCCAATTCCTGTCCCGGATTGATGGCAATTCGTACCGGCAAACGCTGCGCGATCTTGGTGAAATTGCCGGTCGCGTTGTCTTGTTTGATGACTGAAAACTCCGAGCCGGTGGCGGGTGCTATGCGCTCGACGGTGCCATTGATTTCTGCATCACCAAGAGCATCCACGCGGATGCGCGCCGCCTGTC
Organism: Rhodocyclaceae bacterium; assembly: GCA_025361105.1. Lineage (GTDB taxonomy): Bacteria > Pseudomonadota > Gammaproteobacteria > Burkholderiales > Rhodocyclaceae > JADKHX01. The sequence goes on from JANYAW010000344.1 coordinate 3,353, forward strand.
CGCCGGCCATTCTTGCGGTCTGCGCTTCTTTGAAATTGGCGACTACCCAAACTTGGGCGGGGACGAGTGCCAGGAGCTGGGTGCCCGGTACCACGTATTGACCGAGCTTGACACCGATTTCGCCGACTTGACCTTTGGTTGGTGCGATGATGCGGGTGTTTTCCAAATCTATCTCGGCTAATTTCACAACCGCGCGCGCGGCGACAACTGCGGCTTCGACCGCACTGCGACCGACATTGACGGCGCGCAGTTCCTGCGTCGCGGAACTATTTCCGGCGCGGCTTTGCAGGATCGCGGCTTCGGCTTGGGCCACCGCCGCTTCGGCCTGACGCAAACTCGCTTCATCTTGGTCGTTACGCTGCGCCGATAAAAATCCGCCCTTGACCAAGCTTTGCGCGCGACGAATATCCGAAATCACTCTTTCGCGCTGCGCTTTGGCATTGCTCAATTGCGCTTGCGCACTTTCGATTTGCGCGCTACTGCCACTGATGCCCGCTTCGCGCACGCCACGGCTCTGCGCGACATTAGCCAGGTTGGCTTCCTGCACGGCAAGATTGGCTTGCGCTTGATTGAGCCGTTGCTGAAAGTTTCTATCGTCGAGTCTCACCAATAATTGTCCGGCTTCAACCGGCATGAAATCCTGCACCGCCACTTCGGCGACATAGCCGTCGACCTTGGGCGCAATGATGGTGATGCTGCCACGCACATAGGCGTTTTCGGTTTGCTCAATAGCTGTCCGAAACGGTGGCAAGCGCCAGATGTAGAGCACCAATAAAACAGCGATGAAAGTTGTCACTCCCACCATCACGGTAGCGCGGATGTTTAGTTTTTCAAGGATTGCCATTCGTCCTCCGTGATTGATTCTCGGTAGTCAGGCAGTTGCGTTTTGCGCGCCTGTCGATATTCTCGTCGATTGCCACAAAACGCCAAACCAGCGAAGGCGAACTGCATAGGCAACGCCCCACGCAATGGTCAGCATCGCCACCAGTGCCACCACTTCAAACAGATCGTTGTAGGCCATTACCACCGCCTCGCGGCGCACTTGTTGGGCGAGCAAGGCGACGGCTTGGGTGCTGCGTTGCAAGGCGTCAGGAATATATTGCGCGAGGCCTGCACCAAGCTGCGCTAGACGCCTGACCACTTGCGGATCGGTAAGCGTGATGGACTCGCTCAAATTACTGTAATGCAAGGCCAAACGGTCGGCGAAAAAAGTGCTGAGTAAGGCCGACCCGAGCAAGCTGCCGAGCACTTGCGCGCCGTTGAATACGGCGATGAAACTAACCATATTTTTTCGCCCGCCCTCGATGACATTGGTAATCCCAAGCAACAATGCTGACGCCAGAAACATCGAGCCGGCCAGCGCCAGCAAAGTCTGTGAAAAATAAAAATCTTC
>JANYAW010000353.1 GCA_025361105.1 Rhodocyclaceae bacterium
TTTCGCCAGCGCTTGAAAAACATGCGGCAGGTTCTGCCACAATTCGAGCTCCACTAATACCCCGTCTTGGTGTGCACGGGCAGCCGCGCGTACCGATTCATCGCGCAACATTTCGGTGTTGCTGGACTGGAAAAAAATCGGCGGCAGACCAGTGAAATCGGCGTATAGAGGTGAAGCGTCGATATTCAAGAACTGTTCGGGATTGAGGTAGTGCGGGCGCAAACCGAGCATCGCTTCAAGCGTGAACATTGGGTCTATCGCCTCATTGCTGACCAGGCTGGCGCTACTCAAGGTGAAATCTACAAAAGGTGAAATCGCTACTGCACAAGCTGGCAACGGCTGACCGGCTGCTTTGAGCCGATGCAGCGTGGCGAGCGTCAGATTGCCGCCGGCCGAATCGCCGCCGATGACAATGTTTTTATGATCGATACCTTGTGCCAGCAACCAGCGATAGGCGGTCTCGCAATCGTCGGCGCCAGCGGGATAGCGATGCTCGGGCGCGAGGCGGTAGTCGACCAGCAACACGCGTGCGTTGAGACGACGTGCCCAGCGTGACATCATCGCCGCATAGGTACGCGGAAAATGGAACATCCATGCGCCGCCATGTAGGTAAAAAATGACCCGCTCGGGACGCGATTCGGGCAAGTCTATCCATGTCGCTTTGACACCATCGCAATCAACCTGCGTGACACGTGCGGAGGGGTCGGGGTGAGCGTATTTCTGATCCAGCCGAATTTGCATCGCGCGCAGTTTGAAGACATCTGCATCGGGCTTCATCGAGCGTTTGATTAGCCAACGCAAAACCAGATTGAGCAGCATACGAATGAGCGGCGCGCGCCGGTCGTCGACGAGGCGGGTATAGGAAGGCAGGGCAATAGTGGCTTGGTTCATTGAGTTTTCGTGAGGTTCGTGAGGAGTATTTATTTGCGACTTGCTGCAATAAGTCCCGCTGTTGAGCTATCAATACCTTCAATCGACGCGCGGCCTTCTATCATCGGTAGCAGGCGGCTGGCAAGTTGTTTGCCTAGTTCTACACCGAATTGGTCGAATGAGTTTATGTTCCACAAAGCGCCCAGTGCGAAGACTTTGTGTTCGTAAAGCGCGATGAGTTGGCCAAGTGAAAATGGGTTGAGGCGGTCCAGCAAAAGCGTGGTCGAGGGTTGATTGCCGAGGAATGTTTTGTAAGGTGCGAGCGATGGAATTTCGCCAGTTGGTGCTGACGACACACCGTTGGAAATTTCCTCTGAAATCTTACCAATCATCAGCGCTTCGCTTTGCGCAAAACAGTGCGATAAAAGCATTGCATGGTGTTCGGGTAAATCAAAATCTGGCTCGATGAAGGCAATGAATTCACAAGGAATCAATCGACCACCTTGATGGATTAGTTGATAAAACGCGTGCTGCCCGTTGGTTCCTGTTTCGCCCCAAACTATCGGTGCGCTGGCACATTGCAAGGGATTGCCGTCACGGTCAATGTGCTTGCCGTTGGATTCCATTTCCAGCTGTTGCAAAAAGCGTGGCAAGAGCTCGAGCGACTGGCTGTATGGCAACAGGGCGCGCGTTTGAGCGCCCAGAAAATTAGTGTTCCAGACTTCGAGCAGCGCCAAAGTCGCGGGCAAGTTTTTCTCTACCGGTGCTGCAAAAAAATGCTTGTCCATCGCCTCGGCACCAGCCAAAAGCTGGCGGAAATTTTCCATCCCAATTGCCAATGCCAAGGACAAACCTATCGCCGACCAGACTGAAAAGCGACCACCGACCCAATCCCAAAATTCAAAACTGTTTTCGGGATCGATACCAAATGCGGCGATGGCTTTCAAGTTGGTCGACACGGCGACAAAATGTTTTGCCACCGCCGCCTCGCCAAGCGCTGCGACCAGCCAGGCACGTGCCGAGACTGCGTTTCGCATGGTCTCTTGCGTGGTAAAAGTTTTGCTGGCGACAATAAATAAAGTGTTGGCGGGCGTGCAATTTTCAAGGACGCTAGACAAATCGGCAGCATCGATGTTGGAGACGAAATCGACGCGAATATTCTTGGCGCGATTTGCAGTTAGTGCCCGCGCGGCCATCTTGGGGCCAAGATCAGAGCCGCCGATACCGATATTGACGATATGTCGAATCGGTTCGCCGGTCGCGCCGCGCCACCTGCCTAGATGAATGTCGGCGCAAAACTTCTCCATCTTGTTCAGCATTCTCCGCACATCCGGCATCACATCATTCCTGCCGACGTAGCGAGGCTCCGCCCCGCTATGGCGCAATGCCATATGCATCACAGCACGGCCTTCGGTTTGGTTGATCAATTCACCGGTGCGCATGCTGCTCATCAGCGCCGGAACCTCGGCGACATGCCAAAGCGTATGTAGGGCTGCGAGAATTTCGGAAGTGATGCGTTGTTTGGAAAAGTCCAACAACATGCCTTCATACCGCAAGGAAAAATGTTCGAAGCGTTGGGCATCACGCGCAAACAAATCACGCAAATGCGTCCCGCCGAAAGCGTCGGCGAGATTCTGCAGTTCAGTCCATGCCGACGTATTTTTAGCTGTCATCAAAACTACACCGCCACCGGTGCCGCGATATGCGGATGTGGATCGTATCCAGTGAGCGTGAAATCCTCAAACTTAAACGCGAAAATATCGTTCACTTCGGGATTCAAGGTCATTGTCGGCAGTGGCCGCAAATCGCGCGAGAGTTGCAACTCAGTTTGCGCCAAGTGATTGCTATACAAATGACAATCACCGCCCGTCCAAATAAATTCGCCGGGTGCGTAACCGCACACTTGCGCGACCATCAAGGTAAATAGCGCGTAAGAAGCGATATTGAACGGCACGCCCAAAAATATATCTGCGCTACGCTGGTAGAGCTGGCATGAGAGCTTGCCGTTCGCCACGTAAAACTGAAACAGCGCGTGGCATGGCGGCAATTTCATTCGTGGAATATCGGAAGGGTTCCACGCGCTGACGATGTGACGGCGCGAATCGGGATTGTTTTTCAAACCGCTAATCAATTGCGTAATTTGGTCGATTTCTTGGCCGTCGCCAGCCACGCGTGACCCGGGCCAGTGTCGCCACTGATGACCATAAACAGGACCCAAATTACCTTCGGCATCAGCCCAATCGTCCCAAATCGACACGCCGTTGTCCTTGAGGTATTTGATGTTTGTGTCGCCACGCAAAAACCACAGCAATTCAACAATAATCGAGCGTGTATGCAGTTTTTTAGTCGTCAACAGCGGAAATCCGGCAGCCAAATCGAAGCGCATTTGCCAGCCAAACACCGAGCGTGTGCCGGTGCCGGTACGATCGGATTTTTCTTGCCCTTGGGTTTGCACGTGGCGCATCAAATCAAGATATTGCTGCATGGTGGGTTCGATTGCTAGCTTGGTAGAGGACGCATCATGTTAACGGATATGGCTGCTTGCAATGCCGTTTATCGTTGTATTTGCACATCGCAAGATGCTGTTTTCCGCGCTCGTTGGTGGTATCGTGGGTGGCATTGAACTTGCCGGGTTTGAGCAAGTAGAAATTCAGGAGATAGGTGCGAAATAACAGATGAGTGTCTTCAGTATTTTTTCCGGCAAAACACAACACCCCTTGGTTGATCCCAAGGAGATGAAGCGTATCTGTGCCGATCTGGTCGCGCGCGAACCTTTAAGCGCCTTGGAAGAAGCCGCTGCGTGGCTCGAAGCCTTAGTCGAATACGACGATATCAAACTACCATTGCGTGTTGAGCGGCTGGTGCAAATCGACGATGTGGTCACCCCGCAAGCGCGCCGCCTGACACGGCAATATCTGACCCGTATGACGGTTCCCGATGCCCAGCGCGCGACCGAGGCCAGCGTCTGGGATGCCGGCTTTGGCTATTGGTCAAAACTTGCCGATGCCTACACCGGCTGTCTGACCAGATTTGAGACGCCCGGGCTGGATTCGGAAAGCAAGAAAGTTGTGAAGGGCAATTTGCTGGGGATCTACGCGCGCTTGATGCACGCGCACGCAGAGCGCCGCAAATGGGAGCTATACCACTACAAACCGGCCAGCGCCGATTTTTGGGCATCAGCGAGTGGCATTTATTGGCGCGCGGTGATGTCGAAACTAGAGTCGCGCGATGTCGAGTTGTATCCGGGCCACGGCATTACTAGCATCGAGTTGGAATACCTCAAAGCGCTGTTGTTGCAGTCCTCTTCGCCGGACAAATTGGGCTTGGTCGAAATCGAATTGGCGGGTCGTCTGCTCGCGCATTTTTTGCCGTGGTTTATTTTTACTAAAGACTTGCGCCGCGACAATATGTATTGGGTGGATATCACCAAGCCGCTGCCACCGACGCGCATGGCGAAGACTCCGACACCGAGCGATACGCTGAGGTTTTTCAGTGGTGGCGGCGCGCTGGCCGCGATAGACGAATTGATTGAAGTCATCAAACGCGATAAACGTGTTCCGGCCAATGTCGCACTCGGCGCGCAATACGATGCTGACACTGTAATCCGCGTACTCGAACATTTGTCACGCTATTGGTCACCCACCCCACCAACGCGAAGTCACGCCCGCCGCCCGGTCAAATCCGGACTGAATGTCGCGCACGGTTTAGCTTCCTCGCGTCTTTACATCACTGGTGAAGCAGTCTCCAGCATTGGTCTGTATCGTTGGGAGGCCGACGATGTCAGCTTGGGCGGAATGAGCGCGCGGATTTGCGAAGGTCGCCAGGAGTGGGTCAATATCGGCGTACTGCTGGCGGTTCAGGCTGAAGGTGGCAGCAACTGGATTGCCGGTGTGGTGCGACGTTATGTGCGCATCGACGCCCGTCAAGGTGCAGTCGGAATCCAGACTATTTCACTATCACCGCGCGGTGTCGTCGCCGATGCCGGCGGCATCCAAACTGAAGCGTTGCTGCTCGACTTGCCAGTGGTCGGCGAGTACGCGCGAATGGCGCTGCCGCCTGCGGCGCTGGAAGACAAAGTTGCGCTGCAATTTCCGCTCGACGACAAAAACGCACGCTTGCATCCGCGTGAAGTTCTTGAGAGCGGGCCAGGTTACGTAGTGGCAAATTTCTTCGTGCAGTCGTTTAGTTAGTCCCCTGCGCAAGCACTGCGCGACGGCGGCGGAACAGGGAATTTGCAAAGTACTGCTTTGCACCTGTGGAGCGGGTCGGCTGTGCAAAGCCGACACTGCACACCATTCCAACTGATCAATTCATTGCCCAGGTCGCCGCGCGCTTTTCGGGCGAAACGCGCTCACCACTTCGGCGTTGGTTTCGACATACGGCCCGCCGATTAAATCAATGCAATACGGTATCGCCGCGAATATTCCCGGCACAATTGTTTTCCCGTGTTGGTCTTTAAATCCTTCCAGCGTCTCAGTAATAGCTTTCGGCTGACCGGGCAAATTCACAATCAGCGCGGCGCCGCCCGCATGCCGTCGAATCGCGCCGACCTGCCGCGACAAAATCGCGGTGGGCACAAACTGCAAGGAAATCTGCCGCATCTGCTCGCCAAAACCCGGCAGCACCATGTGCGTCACGGCCAAAGTTGC
>JANYAW010000361.1 GCA_025361105.1 Rhodocyclaceae bacterium
CCCAGCACCATCATCAATATGGTGTCGGGAAATCTGTCCATCCTCTTGGGCATCAAGGGACCAAATTACGCGGTGGTGTCGGCTTGCTCAAGCGGTCTGCATTCGATTGGCCTGGGTGCGCGCACGATTGTTTATGGCGACGCAGACGTCATGGTTTGTGGTGGTGCCGAATCGACCGTGACACCGTTAGCGGTGGGTGGGTTTTGTTCTGCCAAGGCATTGTCGACGCGTAACGATGACCCCACTGCGGCGAGCCGTCCATGGGATAAAAATCGTGATGGATTTGTCTTGGGCGAAGGCGCGGGCGTCATGGTGCTTGAGGAATACGAACATGCACGTCAGCGCGGCGCGCGGATTTATGCCGAGATTTCCGGTTTTGGGATGAGCGGTGATGCGTTCCACATGACCGCGCCAGACACGGACGGACCGCGTCGCTCGATGCAAAATGCCATGAAAGATGCTGGCGTAAACGCGGCTGAAGTCGACTACGTCAATGCCCACGGAACCTCAACGCCCTTGGGTGACAAGAACGAAACCGAAGCGATCAAACTTGCATTCGGTATCGATGTTGCCAGGAAATTGGTGGTGAATTCAACCAAGTCGATGACTGGGCATTTGCTGGGTGGCGCAGGTGGTCTCGAATCAGTGTTCACGGCACTTGCTGTGTATCATCAAATCAGTCCGCCAACGATCAATTTAACTGAAGCCGATCCCGATTGCGATCTGGATTATTGTGCCAACATCGCGCGACCAATGCGCATTGATGTGGCGCTGAAGAACAACTTCGGTTTTGGCGGCACTAACGGCTCGTTGGTTTTTCGCCGCGTTTAGCCGCAGTTAATATTGCTAGCGACGCGACATGCAACACTCGTCGTTTCGTCTCACTGTTCGCCCCTCACGCTCGTTAGCACTTGCCTTGTTGGTAGCACATTTGCTTGCTGCCGCGCTCGTTATTGTGGCCACGATTGCGCTGTTGTGGAAAGTGGTTTTGTTGCTCGCCGTGGGCGTGTCGCTGGCTTATAGTCGCCGGCCACAGGAGTTGTCCAGTTTCTGCTTTCACCCCGATGGTAGCGTCGAATGTTTGGGTGCGATCGATAATTCGCCAGTTGGTGCTGGTGATACGCCGTCGGGCGGCGTCCCAATCAGCGATATTCAGATGCTCAATGTAGATGGCTCATCGCGGCTTATCGGTCCTTTGATGACCGTACGATTTCGGCGCGCGTCGACTCGATCTACCTTGGTTTTGCTGCCAGATTCGTTTGTCCATATTGACGACCATAGACGGCTTAGAGTGTGGCTCAAGTGGCAAGGCAAGGGTGTCGCACAACATCACGACATGGAATCAGTGCTCCGGATGTAAGACGGTATCCGCCGCATTTCCCAAGGTCTCGGGAAAGTCGCGGCTGTAATGCAAGCCTCGGCTCTCATGCCTGCATTGCGCACTACGCACAATGAGATGCGCCGTCAGTACTAGATTGCGAAGCTCGATCAAATCGTTGCTGACACGGAAATTTGTGTAGTACTCGTCTATCTCCTTTTCCAGCAAATCGATTCTATGCATCGCCCGTTCCAGCCGTTTGCTGGTACGCACGATGCCAACATAATCCCACATGCAGCGCCGTAGCTCCACCCAGTTGTGTGAAATGACTACTTCTTCATCCGCATCGGTGACGCGACTTTCGTCCCACAAGGGGAGCCCGATCGCCGATGTGGGTGCCATAGCAAGAATGTCTTGCGCGGCAGCGGCAGAGAAGGCAAGGCATTCCAGCAAAGAATTTGACGCAAGGCGATTCGCTCCGTGTAGTCCCGTTGATGCGGTTTCACCGATGGCGTAAAGACCAGCCAAATCGGTGCGTGCCGACAAATCAGTGACGACACCGCCACAGGTGTAATGCGCGGCAGGCACTACGGGGATAGGTTGCTTGGTGATGTCAATGCCAAGCTCCAAGCAGCGCGCATAAATGGTCGGGAAATGCTCGTGCAAAAACTCCGGTGGCTTGTGAGTCATGTCGATATAGACGCAGTCGAGGCCTTGCCGTTTCATCTCGAAATCGATGGCGCGCGCCACGATATCGCGTGGTGCGAGTTCGGCACGTGGGTCGTGCTGCGGCATAAATCGCGTGCCGTCGGGCAAGCGCAGGATGCCTCCTTCACCGCGCAAGGCTTCAGAAATCAAAAACGATTTTGCATGCGGGTGATACAGGCAAGTCGGGTGGAATTGAACGAATTCCATATTTGCCACGCGGCAACCGACACGCCACGCCATCGCAATTCCGTCGCCAGTAGCGGTGTCTGGATTGGTCGTGTAAAGGTAGACCTTGCCAGCGCCGCCCGTGGCCAGCACGGTGGACGCTGCGCCGACAGTTTTGACGTGACCGCTCACGGTGTCCAGCACGTAAGCACCGAGGCAACGCGCTTGCGGCATGCCGAGTTTGGTAGCGTTAATCAGATCGACCGCAATGTGATGTTCGAAAATTTGGATATTGGGATGCGCCATGACTTGTGCGGTCAACGTTTTTTGCACTTCTGCACCAGTGGCATCAGCGGCATGGATAACGCGGCGCTGGCCGTGGCCACCTTCGCGAGTCAGGTGATAGCCCAGCGCCGACTCGTCACGGGTAAATGCCACACCACGATTGATCAGCCAATCTATCGCTTCGCGTCCACTCTCAACCACGAAGCGCGTAGCCGCTGGGTTGCACAAACCGGCACCGGCGGTAAGCGTGTCTGCGATATGGGCATCTGTCGAATCCGCGGGATCAAGCACCGCCGCTATGCCACCTTGCGCCCACGATGAAGCCGAATCATCCAATGATTTTTTCGTCACCAGCGCGACTTTTCGAGTGTCGGCAAGCCGCAAAGCGAGGGACTGACCAGCCAATCCGCTGCCCAGAATTAAAACATCTACGTGGGTCGCGCGGGTCGCGATCGAATCATTCATTGCGCCGAAATATAGCAAATGTACGGCGGAAATTTTTGTTGCCGCCGTGGAACTAATTCGTAGCGATGCCGGTCAGTGTGCTCATGGAATGTTTTTTAAGTATGTGCGAACGTGTTTAAGCAAGCATAGACGAGCATAAGCAAACGATTTGCGCAGGACGATAGGTATACTTGATGACCGCCATCATGGTGCATAAATTTTGGAGAATTGTCTGGGCGTACCGAGTGTCGCAAACGCGATGGCAAGCGCGGCAAGCCACACCGGCGCATTTGTCGCGACCATCGTGGTCATTGCGAGCGGTTGGCAATGAGCGATCGCGATTTGGATCGGCTCTTGGTCGAGCGCGTTCAGCGTGGCGACAAACAAGCGTTTGGCTTGTTGGTGAGCAAATATCAGCGCAAGCTGGCGCGCCTGCTTTCGCGGATGATTTGGAATGCGGCCGATGTTGAAGACGTGGTGCAAGAGTCATTCATTCGAGCCTATCGTGCGTTGCCGAATTTTCGCAACGATAGTGCCTTCTACACTTGGCTCTATCGCATTGGTGTCAATTCGGCCAAGGATTGGCTGGTCAGCAACCGCGCGCGAATTTCGGCGACAAGTGCTGTCGATATAGAGGATGTGGAAAATTATGAAATCGGCGAACATCATCGTGATAACGACACACCGGAGGAAGTGTTGATGAGCAAACAAATCGCGGCGACGGTCAATGCGGCGGTAGCGGATTTGCCGGAAGACATGCGCATGGCAGTGAGCTTGCGCGAGATTGATGGTTTGTCCTATGAGGAGATTGCGGAAGCCATGAATACGCCGGTAGGGACAGTTCGTTCGAGAATTTTTCGTGCGCGTGAAGCGATTGCGCTCAAGCTGCGACCGCTGGTCAATGCGAACGCAGAAAAGCGGTGGTGAGTGATGAAAAATAGCCTTTCGGCCCTGCTTGATGCAGAACATTCGGTGAGCGAATTGGATGACGTTTGTATGGCATTGAGTGATGCTGAAGTACGTCGCGATTGGGCGGACTATTTATTGATTGGCGAAGCCTTGCGTGCAGAAATGAAGCTGGGCTTTGATATCAGTGCGAAGGTAATGGCGGCATTGGAAAATGAGCCGACGGTGTTGGCACCGCGTGCGGTGAGCGCCACGCCAAGCGCGCCGCAAACTAGGTGGTTTCGCCAGGTTTCGGCGCTTGCCGCGAGCTTGGCAGGCGTGATGTTGGTGGCGTGGGTGACGCTTACATTTTCAGCAAACGAAATCATTTCGCCGAGTTCGCAAACTGCTGCAGCCCCAACTATTCAGCCTGCAACACAGTTGGCGAGCGCGACTAGTGACAAGCTTCCAGACCACTTACAAGACTACCTCGTTGCGCATCAAGCGCATACCTCGGTGGGTGCTTTGGCGGGTGGTTCGCGCAATGTGCGCGCGGTGTCAGCAACACGAGGCGCGCCTTGATTCAGATACTGACGTTGATTGCCGCTGTGCTGGTGCATTCGCTGGCATTGGCGGCTGATTCAGTGCCGAATCGTGCGAATGCTGATAACGGCATAGCCTTGCTGCAACGGGTCGCGCAGACGGCGATGAGCTTGAGTTACAGCGGGGTGTTTGTGTATCGTAGCGGTGAACGCGAGGAGACTTCGAGAATCGCCCATTCGGTGGCGGATGGGCGTGAGCTGGAACGAATAGAAGTGCTTGACGGTAGCGCGCGCGAAGTCATACGCGACGGCAAGGAAGTTAAGTGTTATTTGCCCAATGAAAATCGCGTGATTATCGAGCGACAGGCGAGTGTACAGCCCACTGTCCGAGGGTTTCCTGCACTTGTTCCAGCGGGGCTTGCCGGGCTTGAGCAAAACTATGCGGTGCGCGTCGGTGGGATAGCGCGAGTGGCCGATACGGCGTGCCAATCTTTGGTGCTCGAACCACGCGACGCATTGCGTTACGGGCATCAATTGTGGATAGAACCAAACAGTGGGCTGCTGCTTAAAGCCGGCTTGGTCAACAAGCAGGGTCAGGTGTTGGAATCTTTTACATTTACGCAAGTCAGCATTGGTTCGACGTTCGCCCGCCAGCAATTAATTCCCAGCGCCGAATCTCAGCTTGGTCGTGTCCAAAAAATTCAAAGCAGCGAGCCGCGCGCAGGCGAAATGAAATGGACGATAGAAAATCTCCCAGCCGGTTTTCGCGTGAGCAAGGTGATGATGCGTCGCGCTGTGAATACATCGAACACTCCGAACACTCCGAGCATGCCGAGTGCCCAAGACGTGGTGCATATCGTAATTTCTGATGGATTGGCAGCGGTCTCGGTGTTCATTGAAGCGGCAGCGGCGAATAAGCCTAGCGAAGCAATTCAACCAAGCGGCGCGATGAGTTTTTATTCACGGCAAATTGGTGATCATCGCGCTATCGTTATGGGCGAAGTGCCGCTGGTGACGGTGAAGTTAATTGGTGATGCGATTGAAAGGCGATAGCAATGAAAATGGTTTTGCCAGTTGGTGCTGGCCACACGCCGTCATGAGGATGATTGATGAGTCAATGTAACGCACGAGTGATTTCCATCGATGCCGATCATGTATTGGTCGAGACTGACCCGCGTGCCGTAGGTTGTGGAAATTGTGATAGTCCCGGCGGTTGTCGCAGCGGGTTTTTTTCTGATGCCGATGCGCGTCGGCAATATCGCGTGCTTAACTCAATAGATGCTGCAGTCGGCGAGGAAGTTCAGTTAATGACCGCCGACGGTTCATTGCTCAAAATTTCGCTACTGGCCTACGGACTACCCACACTTTTAGTATTACTCGGTGCTGCGTTAGGGCAATCGCTGCATGGCGATTTATGGGCGATTAATGGTGCGATCTTTGGCCTGCTCTTTGGTTTGATAATTTTGCGCGATGGTCAGCGTCGGGCGCTTGAAAATGCAACTGTAACACCCATCATGACTTTACAAAAAGCAGTTTCGACAACCTGTCAATTCATGGAGCAAAAATGAAAAACTATCTTCGTTACCTGTCGGTATTTCTTGTCACTTTTTGTCTGAGCATAGGTGCATTCGCTCAGGCCAAAGAACTCCCTGATTTTGCTGATCTTGCCGAAAAACACGGCCCGGCGGTAGTCAATATCAGCATCACGCAGATCATAAAAAATGACCGGTCGGGATCGTTTTTTGGGCAACCTTTTTCGCTAGACGAGAACGATCCGGCGTTTGAATTTTTCCGCCGCTTGATGCCGCCCGGCAGCGGTCCTGGTCAATCGCCACGCCAGCCTCGGCAACCGCGCGAGTTGCGCCAAAACTCCGTCGGTTCGGGTTTCATAATTTCAGCGGACGGCTACATTTTGACCAACGCCCATGTGGTGGATAGCGCCGACGAAGTTATCGTCAAGCTAACTGACAAACGCGAATTCAAAGCCAAAGTTGTCGGTGCCGACAAGCGTTCTGATGTCGCTCTGTTGAAGGTCGAGGCGAGCAATTTACCGGTGGTAAAAATCGGTGATTCGTCCAAGCTTCGCGTCGGCGAATGGGTGATTGCGATTGGCTCACCGTTCGGGTTTGAGAACTCTGTCACAGCGGGGATTGTCAGCGCCAAAGGTCGCGAACTGGCACAAGAAAATCTGGTTGAATTTATTCAAACCGACGTTGCGATTAACCCAGGCAATTCTGGCGGCCCGCTGATTAATATGAAGGGCGAAGTGGTGGCCATGAATTCGCAAATTTATTCGCGTAGTGGTGGCTCTATTGGCTTGTCATTTTCAATCCCGATTGATGTGGCGCTGAGCGTCAAAAATCAATTGCTCGCGCACGGAAAGGTGAGTCGTGGACGGCTGGGTGTGGTTATACAAGCAATTACCAAGGATCTCGCAGAGTCGTTTGGCCTTGCCAAACCTATGGGGGCGTTGGTGGCCTCGGTTGAGAAAGGTGGAGCAGCGGACAAAGCCGGCATTGTGGTGGGTGACGTAATACTTAAATTCGACGGCAAAGCGGTTTCGCAATCGAGTGATTTGCCGCGTATCGTTGGCGCGACCAAACCAGACAGTAAAGTCACTATGCAACTATGGAAGAACGGCGCGAGTCGTGATGTCCAAGTCACTCTCGGTGAGATTCCCGATGACGATGCCGATACCCAGACACCCAAACGACGGGGCAAAAAATCGGCAGAGTCGCCGACCGCCAACCGCCTTGGCCTAGTGCTTACGGTACCCAGCGCTGAGCAAAAGCAAGCCATGGGATTGGCGCATGGGCTAGTCGTCGAAGATGTGCGCAATGGAGCTTTGCGCACCGACTTGCAACCGGGCGATGTGATACTTTCGGTGACGCACAAGGGCGGGCAAGTTGAACTCAAAACCGTAGCCCAACTCAATGAACTATTGACCCAAATCGACAAAGCCAGTCCCGTCACCATGCTGGTGCGTCGCGGCGATGCGCAAACTTTTATCACCATTAAAGGCATTGCCGATAAGGCGGAAAAAAATGAAAAGACGGGTAACTAAATTGATATGACGGCGTGGCATCAGCACCAACTGGCAAATTCCTTGCGATTGGTGCTTTACAGCCGCAGCTACTGTCACCTCTGCTGGGACATGCTCACCGCGCTCGAAATATTGCGCGGTGAGTTTGATTTTTTGCTGACGGTAATCGACGTGGATGCAAATCCAAAGATCGACCAGAAGTTTGATGAACTGGTTCCGGTGCTGACCGACTCGAATGGAACTGAGTTATGTCACTACCATCTGGATGAACCCAAAGTTCGTGCCTATTTACAAGGCCAAGCGCAGTGATTTCGGCTAAAATCATCGCCCTTAGTTCAACACTTGCATTGACAATTTTAGGGCGCTGATCCAGCACCTTTTTAGTGGTCTTCGCGCCACCGAGCAGCCACCGGCCATCCCATGGATCACATCCGTAATTTTTCTATCATTGCCCACATTGACCACGGCAAATCGACCCTCGCTGACCGCATCATTCAGCGCTGCGGCGGCTTGTCGGATCGTGAAATGGAAGCGCAAGTGCTCGACTCGATGGATTTGGAGCGCGAGCGCGGCATCACCATCAAAGCACAAACAGCGGCACTGAGCTACGTCGCCAAGAATGGCGAAACCTATAACTTGAACTTAATCGATACCCCTGGGCACGTCGACTTCTCGTATGAGGTCAGCCGTTCACTCTCGGCTTGTGAAGGCGCGCTATTGGTGGTTGATGCCTCGCAAGGTGTGGAAGCGCAGACAGTGGCCAATTGCTATACCGCGTTGGAGCTCGGTGTTGATGTTGTGCCGGTGTTGAACAAAATGGATTTGCCACAGGCCGATCCCGACAATGCCAAACAAGAAATCGAAGACGTGATCGGTATCGACGCTTCTGAGGCGATTCCATGTTCAGCCAAAACTGGCATGGGTATTGACGATATTTTGGAAGCCGTGATAGCACGTATTCCTGCCCCAAAGGGGCGACCTGATGCGCCATTAAAGGCGCTCATCATCGATTCATGGTTCGACAATTATGTTGGCGTAGTGATGCTGGTACGTGTGGTGGACGGCGAACTTAGAGCAAAAGAAAAACTGCTCTTGATGGCCAGTGGCAGCACGCATCTATGTGAAGAAGTTGGTGTCTTTACGCCCAAGGCTGTGGCGCGTGATGTGCTGCGCGCCGGGCAAGTCGGCTACATTATTTCCGGTATCAAAGAACTCAAAGCCGCGAAAGTCGGCGATACCGTCACCGCTGTCGAGCGTCGTGCCAGTGAGGCTTTGCCGGGGTTCAAGGAAATCAAACCGCAAGTCTTTGCCGGGCTGTATCCAGTTGAATCAAACCAATACGACACTTTGCGCGATGCGCTGGAAAAACTTCATTTGAACGATGCGTCCTTGCAATACGAGCCAGAAGTTTCGCAAGCTTTGGGCTTTGGTTTTCGCTGCGGTTTCCTTGGGCTGTTGCACATGGAGATTGTGCAGGAACGGCTAGAGCGCGAGTTTGATCAAAACTTAATCACTACCGCGCCGACCGTGGTGTACCAAGTGCGCTTGCGTGATGGCACGGAAATATTGATTGAGAATCCAGCCAAATTGCCGGAGCTGCAAAAAATTGAAGAGATACGCGAGCCGATTATTACCTCGGTGATTTTCGTGCCGCAAGATTATCTTGGCGCTGTGATTACTTTGTGTGAGCAAAAGCGCGGCAGCCAAGTCAATCTGGCCTACCACGGAAGACAAGTGCAGGTGACTTATGACATGCCTATGGCTGAAGTGGTGATGGATTTTTTCGACAAACTCAAATCCGTCTCGCGTGGTTATGCATCCTTGGACTACGACTTCAAAGAGTATCGCGCGGCCGACGTGGTCAAGCTAGACATTCTGATTAATACTGAAAAAGTCGACGCCTTGTCACTCATTGTTCATCGCGGCAACGCGGCATATCGCGGTCGCGAATTGGCTGCCAAGATGCGCGAATTGATTCCCCGCCAAATGTACGATGTGGCGATTCAAGCAGCGATTGGTTCGACTATTGTCTCGCGCGAAAACGTCAAAGCAATGCGCAAAGATGTGTTGGCGAAATGTTATGGCGGCGATATTTCACGCAAGAAAAAATTGTTGGAAAAACAAAAGGCCGGCAAGAAACGAATGAAGCAGGTTGGACGAATCGAGATTCCGCAAGAGGCCTTTCTGGCAGTGCTGAGGGTAGGAAAATAAATGAAAACAGTCTTTGAAGTTTTTGGCAACATGGGCTTGAACCTAGCGCTGATTTTGTTCGTGCTTAGCTTGACTACCGGGATCGCATGGGCGGCTGACGTTTTATGGTTCGCCAAGCGGCGACCAGCAGGCGCGAACGATCCGTGGTGGGTGGAATATTTTGCGAGCTTCTTCCCAGTATTTTTGGCGGTATTTTTTCTGCGCTCGTTTTTGGTTGAGCCATTTCGGATTCCTTCCGGTTCGATGATTCCAACTTTGCTGGTGGGCGATTTCATCGTCGTCAACAAGTACACTTATGGCATTCGTCTGCCAGTGATTAACAAGAAAATCATCGACGTGAACTCGCCGCAACGGGGTGAAGTGATGGTGTTTCGCTACCCACCTGATCCGACGCAGGACTACATCAAACGGGTGGTTGGTTTGCCCGGCGACAAGCTGTTGTATCGTAATAAGCGCTTGACGATCAACGGGCAAGAAATTAGCCAAGTGAAAACTGATGACTACCAAGATCCGAATCGACTACTGTTCACGCCGCAGTTCAATGAGACACTTGGTGGTATCGAGCACCACATTCTGATTCAGCCAGAATCACCGTCTTTCGTGAGTCAAATTGGCGATTTTCCGTATCGCGAAAATTGCACTTACAATGCAGAAGGTGTCGAATGCGTGGTTCCGGCTGGGCATTATTTCATGATGGGCGATAACCGCGATAACTCGGCGGACAGCCGTTTTTGGGGCTTTGTTCCCGAGGAGAATATTGTGGGTAAGGCTGTGTGGATTTGGCTAAATTTCAGCAACATGAAACGATTCGGTTCGTTGAACAAATGAACGGGGAGCAAAAAATGAAATATCAGCGCGGCGTGAGCTTGAATGGATTGATGTTTGTAGCGGTCATATTCGGACTGCTGGCTTTGGGCACGATGAAAGTGGCACCTGAGTTGATTGAATTTGGTCAGATTAAAAAAGCGGTTGTTGCCACCGCAGCCGATCCGGCGCTCAAAGACGCGAGCGTCGCAAAAATTCGCGATGCTTATGGAAAATATGCAGAGATTGACAACATTAAACGCGTCGGTCCGAACGATCTTGAAGTCACCAAAGATGGCTCAGATATTGTTATCAGTTTTGCTTACACCAGCAAAATCCCGCTGTTCTCTTACGTCAGCTTGGTGTTTGATTTTGAGGGCAACAGTAAAGAGAAATGAAGTTATCGCGGCTGACGGCTGCACTCGGCTATGAGTTCCGTGACGTTCGCTTGCTCGAGCAAGCGTTAACGCATCGAAGTTTCGGTGCGCCAAACAACGAACGCTTGGAGTTTCTAGGCGACTCGGTGCTCAATTGTGCGGTCTCGAGTGCGCTCTACGCGCGATTCGACAAACTCCAGGAAGGCGATTTATCGCGCTGGCGCGCGGGGATTGTGCGCCAAGAATCGCTTGCCGTAATAGCCAATTCGATTGCGCTTGGCGACTACCTTAAACTGGGTGACGGCGAACAAAAAAACGGTGGGCGGCAGCGGCCTTCGATAGTTGCCGATGCGCTTGAAGCAGTATTTGGTGCGGTGTTTGTAGATGCTGGATTTGATACGGCAAGTCGTGTGATTAATACACTTGTTCAGCCTGCATTGGATGGCATTGTTCCAAATGAATCAGGCAAAGATGCCAAGACACAACTTCAGGAAGTCTTGCAAGCACGCGGCTTGGCGCTGCCACATTACGAATTGGTGGCGACACGAGGTGCGGCGCATGAGCAGGAATTTCAGGTGGAGTGCCAGGTTTCCGGACTGAATATTAGAACTATCGGTTTGGGTCGTAGTCGTCGGGTGGCCGAACAGCGCGCCGCTAAATCGGCCGTTGAGGAGTTGAAATAATGCCTACCGAACTCCCAACTTTTCGCACTGGATTTGTGGCGATTGTTGGTCGGCCGAACGTGGGTAAATCGACGTTAACCAATCGCCTGGTCGGCGCGAAAGTCAGCATTACATCGAAGAAAGCACAGACCACGCGCCATCGAATTCACGGCATCTTGACGACGGATACAGCGCAGCTGATTTTTGTTGATACTCCAGGTTTTCAGAAGAAGCATTTGAATGCGCTCAACCGCGCAATGAATCGCAACGTGTCCAGCGCTTTGATCGATGTCAGTGTGATTGTCTTGGTGGTCGAAGCGGGACGCTGGGGGCAGGGTGAAAATGATCTGTTGGCGATGTTGCCTGATGACGCCCCGGTGATTTTGGCTATCAACAAAATTGATCGACTCAAAGACAAAGGCGAACTGTTGCCGTTCATTGCCCAAGCTGCAATGCTGCGTGATTTCGCAGCGATTTACCCGCTCTCGGCGGAAAAAGGTGATGGCTGTGATGCCCTGATAATAGGGGCGAGCGTGCATCTGCCCGAAGCGCCTGCGATTTTTGACGCCGACGATTTCACCGATCGTCCCGAGCGATTTTTGGCGGCCGAAATGCTGCGTGAAAAATTATTTCGCAATTTGGGTGAAGAGCTACCTTACGGCATTGCCGTCGAGATTGAAAAATTTGAAATGGAAGGTGATTTGCGTCGCATCCATGCTGCCATCGTTGTCGACAAAGCGGGGCACAAATCCATCGTCATTGGCAAAAAGGGTGAGCAGTTAAAACGCATATCGACCGATGCACGCAAAAGTATGGAGTCATTGTTTGGTGGCCGCGTCTGGCTGGAAACTTGGGTCAAGGTCAAGAGTGGTTGGGCGGACGATCAGCGCGCGCTGAAGAGTCTGGGCTACGAATAGTCGTTGCGGATAAATGCGATGGCGCGCGCGCGGATTGACGGGCAAATGGCCTTTGTGCTGCACGCACATCCGTTTAGCGAAACCAGTTTGGTGGTCGATATTTTTTCGCGCGATTATGGGCGCTTACCCTTGCTCGCACGTGGTGCGCGGCGACCACGTTCGTTGATGCGCGGCAACCTGATGGCGTTTGCGCCGCTGGAGTTAGGTTGGTTTGGGGGTGGCGAAGTCAAAACCTTGGCCAAAGCCGAATGGCTCGGCGGTATGCCATTGTTGTCTGGACGCTGCCTGCTTTTGGGTTACTACCTGAACGAACTCTTGGTCAAACTTTTGCCGCGTGATGATGCGCATCCGCAGTTGTTCGATGCCTATTCGGATGCGCTTCGTGCGCTGTCTAACGGTGCTGAAGATGCGCCAGAATTACGCCGCTTTGAACAAGCCTTGTTGAAAGAGCTGGGCTATGGATTGACGCTTGATGTGGACGCAAAGTCAGGCGACAAAGTACATGCGGATAAGGAATATATCTACTGGATAGAGCGTGGGCCAGTAGAACACGTCGCTTCGTCAGTTGGTGCTGGTGACACGCCGTCACTTAGTGGCAAAACCCTGCTCGACATGGTTGCCGACGATTACAGTGACGTGCGCACCCGATTGGAGAGCAAAGGACTAATGCGACAATTGATTGCCCATCATCTGAGCGGCAAGCCCTTGCAATCGCGGCGCGTTTTTATGGAGCTACAAGAATTGTGATTGAACTTGGTATCAATATCGATCATGTTGCAACCCTGCGTCAGGCGCGTGGCACAAGCTATCCCGATCCTCTGCGCGCTGCTTTGTTAGCCGAGGGAGCCGGTGCCGACTTGATTACCCTGCATCTGCGCGAAGACCGGCGGCATATACAGGATAAGGATGTGGAGATTTTGCGCGGGCGAATCGCCACGCGGATGAATCTTGAAACTGCGGTAACCGATGAGATGGTCGCTGTCGCGCTGCGTATTCAGCCGCATGATGTTTGCCTCGTACCGGAGAAACGTGAGGAGCTAACGACTGAAGGTGGTTTGGACGTGGCCGGCGGTTTTGATCGTGTACAGAATGCAGTGCAACGCCTCACGGCAGCAGGCATTCGGGTGTCACTGTTCATTGATGCGGACGAGCGTCAGCTTGATGCTGCGCGAGCCTGTGGTGCCCCAGTGGT
Organism: Rhodocyclaceae bacterium; assembly: GCA_025361105.1. Classification (GTDB taxonomy): domain Bacteria; phylum Pseudomonadota; class Gammaproteobacteria; order Burkholderiales; family Rhodocyclaceae; genus JADKHX01. Next base: position 13,554 of record JANYAW010000361.1, read on the forward strand.
AGAGATACATACCGGCGCGTATGCCGAGGCACGAGGCGATGTGGTTTCGCTTGAATTGGAGCGCATAACGCGAGCGGTGATACATGGAAATCGTTTGGGGCTACGTGTGAACGCAGGGCACGGGCTGCATTTTGACAATGTGCAAGCTATCGCCAAACTCTCAGGCATCGCCGAACTCAACATTGGTCACGCGATTGTTGCCGAGGCGATTTTCATGGGCTGGCAAAACGCCATTCGCGAAATGAAACGACTCATCTCATCGGCGCGCTGCAATTGATTCAAGGTATCGGTACCGACATCGTCGCCGTGCAGCGCATGCGGCACATGCTTGAACGGCATGGTGCGCGTGCAATGACAAAAATACTTGCGCGAGGTGAGTACGAAGAATGCACATGCGCTCCCGATGCGGCAATATTTTTAGCCAAGCGTTTTGCCGCCAAGGAAGCCTTGGCTAAGGCGCTAGGATGTGGTCTGCGCGCACCTTTGTTGCTGCCTGCAATAACGATAAAGCATCATGAGTCTGGCCAGCCGTATTTTGAACTCGATGCCAGTGCGGCGGGCTTGCTTGATGCGCACACCATCGCGCATTTGAGCATCAGCGATGAGCGCGAATTCGCCGTCGCTTTCGTCATATTGGAAAAACTATGAGCATCCAAAATCTGCCGCTCGGGCCGATGATGATTGATATTGCGGGTCTGACGCTGAGTGATTTAGATATTGAAAGACTGCGCCATCCGCTAGTTGGCGGGATTATTTTGTTTGCCCGCAATTATGAAAATCCGTCGCAACTTCGCGCTTTATGCGAGTCGATTCACGCGCTGCGAAATCCTGCGTTGCCAATCGCTATAGATCATGAAGGTGGCCGCGTACAGCGCTGTCGCGACGGATTTACCCGCTTACCCGCGATGCGGGAGCTTGGGTTGTGGTGGCAAGATGATCCAGCAGCGGCGACTGAAGGCGCATACGCCATTGGTTATTTGCTGGCGGCAGAGCTACGTCAGTGCGGCGTGGATTTTTCATTCACGCCGGTCTTGGATCTCGAATGGGGGCGCAGCAGTGTGATTGGTGATCGCGCGTTTCATGCCGATGCTGCGACAGTGACAGAGCTTGCCGGTGCGCTCATCAAGGGTTTGAAAGCGGCTGGGTTAGGTTGTTGCGGTAAGCATTTCCCCGGGCATGGCTGGGTGGTGGCGGATTCGCATGTGGCGCAGCCGGTTGACGAGCGCAGCTTTGCCGAGCTGGCGCCAGACATGCTTCCGTATCGCCAATTGGCGCTCGACGCGGTGATGCCGGCACATGTGATATATCCGAAAATCGATTCACGTCCGGCAGGTTTTTCGCCGGTCTGGCTGGATATTTTGCGTAAAGATATTGGCTTCAATGGTGTAATTTTTAGTGACGATTTGTCGATGGAAGCTGCCAGCGTTGTCGGTGGAAATATTGCGCGAGTCGAAGCGGCGTGGGCGGCGGGCTGCGACATGTTGCTGGTGTGCAATTCGCCAAATGGCGTGAATGAGTTGCTCTCTGGGTGGCACCCTCCACTCGATTCAATTCGTGCGGCGAGAATTGAAAAATTGTCACCGAAAACACCATGGGTAATTGACGAAAATCACTATGCCTTGGGCAAGGCGGCGATTGTGGCACTGGCCGCACGGCGTCTCCCCAGCACCAACTGATGAACAAGCGGGCAGGTCAGCGATTCTTGAGTGACGCAGCGAACGCCATCCCGACTTCGGGGTGATGCAAACCAAACGCGACGGTCGCTTCGAGATAACCAAGCTTAGAGCCGCAGTCGTAACGCTTGCCTCGATAGCGGTAAGCCAAAACTTGTTCTCCCGCGAGCATCGCCTGAATGCCGTCAGTGAGTTGAATCTCGTCGGATGAGCCAGTTTCAATTTCCGCGAGGTGATGAAAAATTCTCGGGCTAAGGATGTAGCGACCAACTACTGCCAAGGTAGAAGGCGCGGTGGCCGGGCTTGGTTTTTCGACAATTCGAGTAATGCTCTCGAATCCTTCAATCAGCGGCGTACTGGCGACGATACCGTAGCTCGCGGTGTCCGCGCGTGCCACTTCTTGCACACCCAAAATAGTGCATTGATGGGTTGCAAAAGCATCCACCATTTGCTTCATCACCGGCGGATTTGCATCAATCAAATCGTCCGCTAACAACACCGCGAATGGCTCGTTGCCAATCACCGATTGCGCACACAGCACCGCATGACCAAGGCCAAGCGCTTCAGGTTGGCGGATATAAATGCAATTGATATTTTTGGGCAAAAGATTTTGAACAAGATTGAGTAGCTCAATCTTGCCTTTGCGTTCAAGTTCACTTTCAAGCTCGTAGGCTTTGTCGAAATGATCTTCAATCGCGCGCTTGGATCGACCAGTGACAAAAATCATGTCACGGATTCCCGCCGCCACGGCTTCTTCGACAGCGTACTGGATGAGCGGCTTATCAACTACCGGCATCATTTCCTTGGGGCTGGCTTTAGTCGCTGGCAAAAAGCGCGTACCCATGCCGGCTACAGGAAAAACAGCCTTGTTGATTTTTTTCATGGTCTAGTACAACACGTGACCGCGAAGCTGGTTGAGTAGGAATTAGCTGCCGCGCTGCGCAAGCAAAATCCACAAGCGCGAGAGTTCAGCAGTACCGTCAATACCACGTACGCTTCGCAGTGCTTCTATGGCTTTGGATTTTTGTCCGGCAAGATATAGTGCCATGCCAAAGTGGAGTTTGGCATCATCCGGTCGTTTAAAACCACCCTTTTTCATCGCTTCTGCCATCATCGGCAATCCTTTGTCGGCCTGCCCACGGAGAACATAGTTCAAGCCTGTATTTAATTGTGCATCGCCGGTTGCCGCGTTTGCAGCTTTGGCATCGTCCTGCCCAAGTGTCTTTGTATCTTCGGCAATCGCCTTGGCCGTTGCGTCTTGCAGGCGTTTGTGACGCGCTGCTTCGGCGCCAGTCCCAATCATTCCTGCCGCAACACCGGCGTCAATAAATTTCTTGGCTTCGACTGGAAAGCCCGCCTGAATCGCTAATTGTGCCGCCTCGACATATTCATCGGTAGATCGTAAAGTTTCCGTTGCGAGATTTACCCGCAAAACATCAAATTGGAGGCGGCTGGCAAAACCGGGCTTCGTGGCGACGGAATTGATAAGTGACTGCCAGTAATCGCGCTTGGGGTAATTCGCTACCAGTTTTTCCATTGTTGATGTGAAGGCAGAATTGTCCTTTTGTCGGTTTGACACATCCGCCAGCATTTGCAAATGTTGCTCAGATGGCTGCTTGCCATTCTTTTCGTTGGTCGCGATCTCTGCCTGAAGTTCCTTGCTGGCTCGCGCCAGATCACCGCCCCAATACAGCCCCTCAATCTGCAGGGTCCGAATCGCCGGATCGGTTCCGCCTTCATTGAAGTAACGGTTCGCTGCGTCGCCAGATTTTGCATATTGCTTGGCAGCGTAGTATAGGTTGCTCAGTGCGCTCAACAGTGAGACTTTGTCGCTACTGGGAATCGCGCCCGAAGCGATAGCCGCTTCAAACGCTTCGGCGGCAACCTGTGGCTCTCCCGAGGAATTGGCAATTTGTCCCTTGACACGCTGTACCAAATAAACTTCATAGGCAGATTTTCCTGCGAGCATCAAACCAGCCTCTGCTTCATGGATACGCGCCATCGCGTCCTTATATTTTTTCGCCCGATGTGCATCCATCGCTGCCTGCAGCGGTTTGCCGATTTCAGGACGGACAGTATTTCCGGCGGGCTTAGCATCCTGCGCAATTGAGCCGATTGAACTCAGGCTGCAAACTGCCACAACGGCAAGCGCTAGCCGACGAAATCCTATCGTCGTGACAAACCTGAACGATGTATTCATAGTTACCTTAAACCATCAAAGACTGACAACTTAATCGACGAACTGTTCGTTACCAATCAAGCCTAATTTCTTTACGCCAAACCGCTGGGCAGTCGCCATAACGAAAGCCACATGCTCATATTTGGCGAGCTTATTGGGGCGCAAATGAACTTCTGGTTGATCGGCCATAAGTGCAACCTCGCGCAAGCGGGATTCCAATGTACCCGACCCTGGCTGAACTACCTCTGGATTGAAAATTCCCCGGGACTGAACATCCACGGCACGAGCAAGCACCTCACCGTTCCACAGGATGGTGCCATCAAAATCAACATCAATACGAACCACGATAGGAGGAACAGGTGGCGGTGTAGAAGCACCTGCTGGCATGTTTAATTTCACAGCATGGGTTTGTACCGGTATGGTGATGATCAGCATGATCAACAACACCAACATCACGTCAATCAATGGCGTGGTGTTCATTTCGGTCATCACGTCCTGTTCGCCAGACGTGCTTCCAAGATTCATGCTCATTGTGTTTTCTCTTTCCTAAACAAAAAGCGCAAGCAAGTTAACCCCGTGGCGGGGGTTCGGTAATGAATCCGACTTTGACAATACCGGCTCGTTGACAGCCGAACACGACGCGTCCGACAGGTTCGTAACGGGCATCTTTGTCGCCTCGGATGTGAACTTCAGGTTGCGGCTTGATGACGGCCACTTCCTTCAACCTGTCCACCAATTCCTTGTTGGTCGGAACCAACTGCTGATTCCAGTACGTCAATCCTTCACGATCAATTGAAATCACTATGTTCTCAGGCTTGGTCTGCGTAGGAACATTGGTTTCTGACGGCAAGGTGACTTTAACCGTTTGAATCGCGACCGGAACGGTAATCAGGAAAATGATCAAAAGCACCAGCATCACGTCAACGAGTGGCGTTGTATTGATGGTCGAAACTACATCGTCTTCAGCATCGGCAGAACCTACGTTCATGCTCATGGGGCTTTGCTCCGTATAGCCTAGTTAGTATGCGTGCAAGGGCGCAGCAATGTCTTACTTGCTACGCACGCTGGTCTTTCCGCCGGCAAGTAGAACCATGTGTAACTCGCTGCTGAAATGACGTACATGCGCCATTGCGGTCTTGTTGCGGCGAACCATCCAGTTGTAGCCAAGTACTGCCGGAACCGCCACCGCAAGACCTAATGCTGTCATGATCAGGGATTCACCCACCGGCCCTGCAACCTTATCGATTGAAGCTTGACCTGACATTCCAATCGCAGTCAACGCGCCATAGATGCCCCAAACGGTACCGAATAATCCGACAAACGGGGCGGTTGAGCCAACTGTACCTAAAAAAGCCAAGCCACCTTGCATACGATCGGAAATTTCGTCGAAAGCACGCTGTAATGACATCCCGATCCAAGTGGATAGGTCAATTGAATCGGTCATCGAACCCTCATGATGCCCCGCAGCTTTTATTCCTTCATCAGCTAAATAACGGAACGCGCTGTCTTCATCGAGTTTCAGCGCGCCTTCTGCGATTGTTGCGGCACCCCAAAACTCAGTGCGCGCTACTTTGGCCTCACGCATAAGGCGCGATTGTTCAAGCAGTTTGACTATGCCCAGATACCAAGTACCCAAAGACATTAAAAACAGAATGCCTAGCGTGCCTTTGGCCACCCAGTCTCCTGTTGCCCAAAGCGCTTCCAGACCGTAGGGGTTGTCAACCACCACAGTGTTGGCAGCACCAGCATCAGCGGCTAGCGCTGCAATCGGAGAAATACTTAAAGTGGCGGCGATGAGCGTTAAGACAATTGCTGAAGTAGTGCGGTTATTAATGGTAAATCGCATAATCAATCCTTCCGTTTGTGTCACTAATTCGATAGTAAAAAAATGTGATAACCGTGCGCTATGTCAAGCTAGGTTTATTCGTCCAACTTCCATAAATATTCGATCCGTGCCCACGACTGCACGGCCTTACCTTCCTCGGTTCCAGCCTTAAACTTGCACAAACTCAAGCCTCGTTTTGCCGCTTCATCCAGCCGTCGGAATCCTGATGATCGTTCAATTTTGCTATCAATTACAGAATTGTCAGCCCCAATCAAGAACTGCAGAACAACCAGACCGGTCTCTTGGGCGCGAATAGAGGCTGGGGGATACTCCGGCTTGGCACACTTGCCGGCATCGACCACCGCAGGAGTACGCGACGGTCCAACCGGCGCAGGCCGATGTATGGGAGCTTCTACTGCGGGTTTGACAAGAGATACGGCAGTGATAGCCGACGGGCTTGGCGGCGCAGTAATGTTAACCTCGACCGGTGGTATGAAAGGTGGCGGAGGCAACGCCATCTTAGGTGGCGGAGGTGGCGGCTTGTCTGGTGGCGGCTTTTTAATTTCTTCAATGATCTTCGTTTCAAGCGGTGCTTGCACCACTTCGATGATCTTTTTCGCAAGCCCGTTTATCAACGCGTAAACCAACAGTATGTGGAGAGCGACAACAACGGCGAGACCGGTAAGGCGGCGGCTGGAATCATGCGGATCGGCGTAACTCATTTGTACTGTCTATGTCCCTCGAACTATGGTCAGACACGAATGCCGACCATTGGTTGATTTGTCGTTATGGCAAACACTTTAACGACGGTGTTGTCTGCGCGCAAGCCCCTTTTCAAAAAATTGTGAAAATTACTCAAATTCGCTTGCATGATAGTTTATCGGCGTGTAGGCAAAGCACACAATCACGTTTGGCATAATCACTACACGACTCGGAAAAATTTCAACGATGAAAAATATCAAGCGCTTGTGGAAACTGGCAAAAGCCATTTTTCTTGCACTGCTGATGTGGCTAGCTGCACCCGTGTTCGCAGCAGATGGCAAGGCTTTGTACGCGCGTTGCAGTGCGTGTCACGGCTTAAATGGCGAAGGCAACCAGAAACTTGGTGCGCCCAATATTGGCGGCATGGCGCATTGGTACGTCGTGCGGCAGCTAGAAAATTTTTCTGCTGGCAGGCGCGGCGTGGATAAAACCGATTTGTTTGGTGCACAAATGCGGATTGCCGCAATGGCAGTGACCACTGACGAGCAACGCCAAGCGCTCGCAACTCATATTGCAGCTTTACAGCGCCGACCTGCGCTGGCTGTGGCTGTCAGCAGTCCGCTTGACTTGACGAAGGGCCGCAATCAATTCAATGCGATTTGCGGTTCATGTCATGGCAGCGCTGCGCGCGGCAACCCAACACTTGGCGCGCCGAATCTGATTGGCTTGGACACGACCTATGCCGAGCGCCAACTGAAGGCTTTCCGTGAAGGTCAGCGCGGTGGTCATCCGGATGACAAATGGGGCGCGCAAATGCGCGTTGGCGCTTCGATGTTGCCGGACCTTAAAAGTGGTCGTGATGCGCTTGCCTACGTCGCGACCTTGAAATGAATGAAACGCGAAAAATTGCGGTAAGACTTATCGCCCTGTTTGGCACGTTCGTCAGTGCATTCGCGCAACCGGCAATCGCCAAGGATTTTGTGCTCTCCACCCAATGTCCGGCGAGCTTTGAACTTCGGCAAGGCCACTGCTATTTGCGAACCAATTACGAGCGCTACGTATCTTTGGAGAACGCGGGGGTTGGTGGTCTAAAAACCGGTTTGCCGCCAAACCGCGAAGGATTTGCGCCGGCAGAAATTGACCTTGGCCGCTATCTATTTTTCGATCCGATTTTGTCCGCCGACCATCGTATGGCGTGCGCAAGTTGTCACAATCCGGACCAAGGTTTTGCTGATGGGAAAGCGCGCAGTCGTGGTGCACATGGTGAGGAATTGCCGCGCAATGCGCCGAGTTTGTGGAACGTCGGGTTTTTATCACGCTTGTTTTTGGATGGGCGCGCGACAACGCTTGAAGCGCAGATGAAAGGCCCTTTGTACGACGCACGCGAGATGGCGAATACGCCACAAAAATTATTGGCCAACCTCAATGCCATTCCCGCCTATCGCCAACTGTTCGCGACTGCCTACCAAGATACGGCGGCGGGTATTCGCGTCGACCACGTTTATCGCGCCATTGCAGCGTTTGAAAGTTCTTTAATCTCGCTTAATAGTCGCTACGATCTTTATGCGCATGGCGTATCGGATGCACTGAACAAAAACGAACTCGAAGGTTTTAATGTATTCCGCTCGTTTGTCGCGCGCTGTGCGGAATGTCATACGCCGCCTTTGTTCTCCAACCAACAGATTGCCGTGTTGGGAACGCCAGAGCCTGCCGGACATGCCTTTGATGCAGGCGCAGAGGCGACGACCGGTGAGAAAGCGATGCGTGGTGGATTCAAAGTACCGAGTTTGCGTAACATCGAACTTACTGCGCCGTACATGCATTCAGGGAGGTTCAAATCATTACGTGAAACGGTGAGTTTTTACAACGAAGGACGCGGCCATGCGGTACCTAAAAATGAAAAGCTGGCGCTTCACTGGCATATTTGGGAACCCAAACTGTCAAGCAAGGAATTGGATCGCTTGGTTGATTTTTTGAAAAGCTTAACTGATGAATCTTTCAAACCACAACGGCCAAGTGCAGTACCATCCGGCCTTCAACTGAAATGAATACTGGGGAGTGAACATGAGCAAAGCCGGAATATTTGCAGGCGTGGTGGCAGTGGTTGTGGCAGCGGCGACGGGTTATACGATTGCAAAGCAGCAAAGTGCTGCGTCCGCTGATTCGTCACTTGGTGCTGGTGACACGCCGTCGGCCGAGTCGACCTTAAGCAGCAAGCGCGCTAGTGCCTCAAGCAACGCCGGCGCTGCGCTCGTAGCGGCAACCTCCAGCGCTGGAAAAATCATCGTGGTCAAACCCGGCAGCTTGATTCAAGATGCAGTGAATCAGGCCAAAGCCGGTGACACGATACAGGTTTTGCCCGGCACTTATAGCGAAACGGTTTATATCGACAAAGACAATATTGCGCTGGTCGGCGTAATCAAAGAAGGTGTCTGGCCGGTGCTCGACGGCATGGGCAAACTCAACGATGCGGTGCTGTATTCGGGCAATGGCATACGCGTCGAGAACCTGAAAATTGTGAAATACAAAGGCAACGCCATCATGGGTCAGGCGGGCAACAATTTTGTGATTCGTCATAACTGGATTGTTGATACCGGCGTGTATGGAATCTTCCCTCAGCTTGGACAAAATGGACTGATTGAATACAACGTATTGTCGGGTATTGAAGACGCGGCAATTTATGTAGGGATGTCGGACAACGTGCATGTCGCGCACAACGAAGTTTTCGCCAGCGTGGCCGGTATCGAGATTGAAAATTCGCGACACGCGATTGTCGAAAACAATATGGTCTACGACAATGCGGGTGGCATCTTGACTTTCATCACGCCGGGCTTGCCAATTAAAACGACCTTCGATGTCATCATCCGCAATAACTTTATCGTCGGCAACAACCACAAAAATTTCGGTGCGGTCGGCTCCATTGTCTCTGGTGTGCCAAGCGGTACCGGAATTTTGGTGATGGCGGCGGATGACGTGGTGATAGAAAACAACATCATCCGTGATAACAAAAACGCAGGAATTATCGTTACCGATCACAAAAACGCTTCGAATATTTCACCTGATCCAGAATCAGATCCCAATCCAGATCGTGTACAGATTCTGCGTAATAATTTTTCCAACAATGGCTATGAGCCGATCCCCGAAGTCAAAGCATTGATGGTCGCCTCGCTGACGCGCCAAGGACCGGATGTGGTCGCCGTCGGTGGTGGCACGGGGAGTTGCATGATTGATAAGGCGGCGCACGCGACGCTGGGGATTGGCGGCTGGAGTAGCACCTGTGCGAAAAACACCACAGCCGATATTGTGACACTTTTACTCGATAAACCTGCGCCACCTCGTAGCACCGAAAGCGCCGACAAAGGCAAGGTTTTGTACAACGGAATCTGTGCTGGTTGCCACGCTTACAACGCACGCATGATTGGCCCGCCGACCCAAATTATTCAAGCGATGTATGCTGGGAATGCGCAAGGCATAGCGGAATACATTGCCAAGCCAGTGAAAAAGCGTGATGATTTCCCGCCTATGCCGACTCAAGCTCATCTGAATTCTGAAATGCGCCGCGCTGTTGCAGACTATATGTTGAGTGTCAAAAAATAAGCCCGAGTAAGCCAACTTTCGTCACGTATCACATAAATCAAAAACAAAAAATCGATAGTCCAAGGAGACCTGAATGAAGACGCCGAAACAAACCATTATTGTTCGCAGCCTCGCCCTCGCATTTGCCTGTGGTGCCACGGCGCTACCCGTCATGGCGCAGGAAGATATTCAAACGGTGGTGGTGACCGCGCAGTCGCGTACGCAAACTGAACGCGATGTGCCGATTACGATGTCAGTTATCTCGATGGATCAAATTAACACCTTGGGCGCCAACAATCTGGCCGAACTCAATGGCTACATCCCGGGCTTGGTGATTGATGATTCAGAGCCGACGCAACCGGCTTTTTCCTTGCGCGGTATTGGTCCCTCAGACTTTGGTATCGGCACCGATGCGCCGGTGGGAATTTATGTAGATGGCGTTTATACCGGCAAGACAGGTGGCGCTTTGATGAACTTCAACGACATTGCGCGTGTTGAAGTTTTGAAAGGGCCGCAGGGTACTTTGTTCGGTCGCAATAGTGCAGCGGGCGCTTTATCCATTGTGACCAACGAGCCGGCGCAATACAAAGAAATTGCTGCACGCGTGTTAGTCGGGAAATATGGTCGAGCAGACGGTGACGTGTTGTTTAACACCCCCATCAATGAGACCACGGCGTTGCGCTTCTCTGCCGTGCGCAGTAGCTCTGATGGCTTCATGAAAAATAACTTTGATGGCAAGACCTATTACGGCAAAGACGATTGGGGTACGCGCCTTGCACTCAAGTGGTCACCGCGGCCTGATACGAAAATTGTGTTGACTTGGGAACACGAAGAGCTTGATCAAAACGGACGCGGTACGCTGGGCTTGGTCAAAGTCGCCTCGGGCGTTCGCCCAGTGGTTCCGCCTAGTCCCGCCGGTTCACCATTCGTTGATCCGCGAAACCGCAATCTGGATATCGATGCGCCGAACTGGGAGACACGCAAATTTGATGGCCTGACCATGAAAATCGAAATGCCTTTGAATGGCATGACATTTCAGTCATTGACGGCTTATCGAAAATACAAATCGCAAAACATTACCGATAATGACGGTACGTCAAATTTC
>JANYAW010000023.1 GCA_025361105.1 Rhodocyclaceae bacterium
TGTAAGGTAGTTAACGAACTTTCCCTTGCAATAAAGCGGCCTGACTTCGACTTCATGCAGGCGTTGCGCGAACTTTTCGTTCATGTCGCGCTATCGCCTGCCATTAGAGACGACGACGCGCACAGCATGGAAGCGCTCGAGGCAGCTTATGAGGAGGTGTTGCGTCAAAAGCGTGATGATTTGCCGAACTGGGTGAAGGCTACTTGGATGCGGCTGTAACCGATGAGTCATGTTGGCAGTCTGCCGGTATTGTGACCAAGGTGGCTCCATGAAAGTCGACGCTGGCAAGACGGTAAAAATGGCAATAGAGCAACGCGGTAACACAACTTGCTCCGGCTCACTCGATGTGGTTCTCTCTTGCTTACCCTTGCATGCCGAGGAAGGGACTCTTCGCGAGTCGCTGGCCGAGGACGATTTGGTGATCGCGCTGACCAAGGAGTTGCTGTCCAGAGATGCAGCTCAGCTTCTGTTGGCCATGTTGCGTCGCCAGTTGGATGCGCTTGCCTTGCTCGATCGCGTCGAGCTTTTGCAGGGGCGTTGGGCCTTCGTCTCGTTTCCGGCTTCGCTGCTTGGGCGTGCCATAGTTGAAACGCTGGCCCAGCCCGGGCAGGCGATTCTGCCACTCGATTATTGGGAGCAAGGCGACCACCAGCCCGAGAAGGTGAAGGAAGAACAACGCGCGCTGCTGCACCGAATCGAGAGCGAGCGACTGCGCCAGAATCCTGCGGCACGGCCAGTGCGGGTGGTGCATGTGGCGTGGGCCGTTATTCGTCTGGGCAACCGGTTTCTGCTCCATCATCGTGAGGACCGTGACCGCCCTGGCGAAAAGACGCATGTCCTGCCGGGAGGACGTTTCAAGACCAGCGATCTTCTGACCGATGGTGTAGCCATGGGTTCGGAAGTGCTGCGACAGCTCTTTGATGTCGACTCGCCGCTCGCCGATGCGCATCTGGACACCGCACTGAAGCGTGAACTCGACGAGGAGCTCGGCCTGAAGCATGGCGAGGATTACAGCTTCCAACGCTGGCAAAGACTGCCGCCCTATCGGCAAGTCGCTGGCGCCGGGAACCGGCATGCCTACAGCGACTATGGTTTTCAGCTTTACACGCTAAAGCTGACGCCCCAGGGCGAAGTGCGCTTGCTTGATCGCGAGGCCGAGTCCACCGCGCTCACATGGTTCTCGGCTGATGAAATCGCCGCAGCGCAGCGGGCGGATGGTGCTTCGGCCTATGTCAACGTTCTTCACGTCGCTTGGAAAACCGATTTTGCCACCCAGCTTCTTGGCGTACCCGATTCCGGAGCTTCCGGATTTGCAATGACAGGAGAATCGGACATGCTCGACTTACCCGCCTCGCCTGTGAATGGCCTGCAAATTGGCAAACCCGGAAAAGAGCGGATACTCCCGCTTGATCTCAAAGAGATTGAATGGCATCTGCTGCTATTGCTTGGCTGGCACGCGAGGGGCTTCGGCATACATCCAGAACCTGATCTGCGGTTGCTTGGCGGCGGCTGGGTGCGAGTACCTGAGGATGTGGCGTGCTCCGTTGGGACGGAGTTGTTGTCGAAGCTTGAAAAGCTCCATTTGCCATTGGTCGAGATTCGCGATCAGCATTACATGCGCTTGCGAATTGATCCGGACATTCTCATGATAGGTGCCGGATTGTTTGGCTATCGAGTCGACGGCAGCAATGAGGATGGAGGTTTCTTGACGGTGGAACGATTCGGCGCGGCCACCCCTTGGGGCGAACTAGCCGGAGAGGTTTCACGGCTGCCGATCAACGGTAATACCATCACAATATTGCGCGAATTGCAGCGAGGGGACAGCCCCGAGGGACTGGAGGGCGTAAAGGCCAAATCCTGGGAGCGCAACTTGCGCGACCAGTTGGCAAAGCTCCGATCATTAGGGCTGCGTCGTCTGTGGTCGACCAAAAACAATGTTTCAACCTTGGTTGACGGGCTTCGTCAGTTAAAAGACTGACCCGACTCCGCCAAGTCTCCTGTACTGATACACCCTCTGCCTGCAAAGTTCGTCCTGTGCATTGCGGCTTTCGCGGTGCTTTCAGGAGATCTCCATGAACGTCCTTTTCGGCCACTTCGACTTTGTTCCTCTGATCTATGGCGTGTTGATGTTCATCGGTATCGCCGTCATGTGGAGCAAGCTTGTCTCCGGGCGATGGCTGAGCTTACTTATCGACATCGGCGTTTTCACGCTGGTGTTCAGCCTGCACGGCGGCACCATGGCCGGCGGCTTCGCGGCGATGATTGCCGCGCTGTTGGCTGGTGTGTTCCTGCCGCTGATGTTCCGGAAGTAAGCGCGACTCATGGCGGCGTACCACGTCCAGCTTCCGGCATGGCTAGGCATACGAGGCACCGCACGGGCGAACATGAACCGCATACATATAGCAGACTGGGCAAGGCGTACTGCCCGCCCAGCCGGGATGGCCACCGCCCTGCAGCACAATTTTGAACCTGACATGGCATTCTTTCAGTCGTGGACGCAGCGCTGGTGATGCCTGGCCTGATTCCGGTAAAGGCACCGATCGATTCTCCGCCGCTCGAACGGGAAGCACTCGAAAAGCGGTTACTTGTCACCATTGCCGTATCAATGGGACAGGATGGGAAGCTTGATGCCAACTGGATGGTGATGCACATTCGGCTCATACATTGCGACATGATCCGCGTTGCGCACCTTGCAGCAAGGCGCTCGGCCAAAGGCAAGCGTGCCAGATTCAAAGCAATCGTCTCGGCTGGCGAGAACCTGCTGCGCAGCGTGTTACGTGCCATGTTGCCTTTGTTTGTGGAGTTCGCCGATCCGCTGGAATGTTCGATCTGGCTGCTGGAGGAAGCTGCCCGCGTGTCGGTACGGGATCAGGCATTCATCGATGCTGCCAATGCCGCTGGACTGCCACTAGTCGCCGCAGATCTCGACTACGCCCTGGTGCCACTTAACGACCGCGAGGAAGCGGTTTTCCGCGAGTTGACTCGATGCGCACGTTTGGCAATGATGCAATAACCCGTTGGCGGCACTAACCCATCCTTGTCTGGGGTACTCTCAAATCCCGAAAGCGCACAAACTGCTGCTAGCAGAGCTTGCTGCAAGCTATTTGATCCTGGTACCCGCTTCCTTTACATCAAATCGCCCCCGGCATCACCGAGGGCTTTTTGTTGCTTCAAAAATGACTACGCCGGAACTTGATCCAGCTCAAACGCCTTGTGCAACACTCGAACGGCCAGTTCGACATACTTCTCATCGACCACCACCGAGATTTTGATTTCCGAGGTGGAGATCATCAGCAAATTGATGCCCTCCTCGGCCAGGGCACGGAACATTTTGCTGGC
>JANYAW010000084.1 GCA_025361105.1 Rhodocyclaceae bacterium
TTGACGGCCAGCGCTTGTCGGAGAACGAACAAACCAGCGCGCGACTTTCCAGCATTCCGCTCGCCGCCGTTGAGCGGATTGAGATTTTGGCAGGCAGCGGCGCGGTGCAATTTGGCAGCGGCGCAACCGGCGGCGCGATTAACGTGATCACCAAATCCAGCGGCGCGAAATCCGGGTTGCATGGACGATTGGCCTTGAGTGGCGGCAGTTTCGATACTCGCACCGGCAGCGCCAGCGTGGATTTTGGTGGCGAACAGTTTGGGTTCAACCTCGCTGCATCGGATTCCAAGACCGACAATTACCGACGCAACAACACGGTCGATGAACAAAATGTTTCGGGCAAAGCGACGCTGCAAATCGGTGTCGGCGAACTGTGGGCGAGCTTCGCTTCCGGCAAGACCGATGCCGGTTTGCCAGGCCCATTGTCCAACCTACAAATCGCCGCCAATCCGCGCCAGACGACCAATCCGCTTGACAAGATGACGGCAAAAAATTCCACCCTTGGCGCCGGTGGGCGAATGACATTCGGGCAAGTTGAATTTGCGCTGGATGTCAGCACGCGCGATCGCGATTTCGACTCGCTTGCGCCATCGTTTGCGGGCGGCGCGACCAACGCCACGCGCGTGAATACTGATTCCATCAACCCGCGTTTGCGGGTGGCTTACGCTCTATTCGACCACCCCGCCGTGTTGGTAGTCGGCGGACAGTTCACTGATTGGGATTACCAACGTCTGTTGAATTTGCCGCTGTTTTTCTACAGCAGCAATATTGCCGCCAGCCAGCAGGACAAAGCCGTTTTTGTGCAAAACCGCGTCGCACTGATGCCCACCACGCATCTGCTGACTGGCGTGCGTTGGCAGAGCACCGACATCGACATGCAAGAGCGTTCCTTTCCTTCACCGGTGCAACGTCAAACCAGCAAAGTGAATGCATTTGAAATCGGCCTGCGCCATGCGTTCAGTAATCAGTGGTCTTCGAGTTTGCGCTGGGGACAAAGTTTTCGAATGGCGAATGTGGATGACAACGGCTTCACGGCGAGTGGTACGTTGCTGCAACCGCAAACATCGCACGATGCGGAAATTGCTGCCGAATTCAAAACATCCGCCGTGCAAGTTCGCGCTGCCGCCTTTGAGTCGCGTGTGGTGAATGAAATCCATTTTCTCGCCACGCCTTCGTTCGGATTTTTCAATGGTGCGAATGACAATTTGCCACCGACACGGCATCGCGGTATTGAAACCGAATTGCGTCTGCCGCTGACCAAGGAATTGGAAGTCAACGCCAACTATCGCTACACCCAGGCACGTTATCGCTCCGGTGTGTTTTCAGGCTTCAATGTCGCAGACAAAGACATCCCGCTGGTGCCGACTCATCGTGCTTCGCTCGGCATGTTGTGGAAGGCCGCGTCGGGCTTGAGCGTCAATGCCAACGCGCGATTTGTCGGCGAGCAGCGATTCGACAACGACCAGGTCAATGTGAATCCAAAAATGGATTCATACACCGTCGCCGATCTACGCGTCGCGCAACTTTTTGGCGCTTGGACGCTGGCGCTGGGTGTCGATAATTTGTTCGACAAAAAATACATCAGCTACGGCTTGATTGCAGCACCCGGTGCGAGTGGTTACAACGCCTATCCAGAAGCCGGACGACGCGTGACGGCTTCGGGGCAATGGGCGTTTTGATAAGCACACAGCGATGAGAACATTGCGAACATTTTTGGCAGTGCTGAACTTGTTCGCCGTGTTTTCATCGTCAGCTTTTGCCGAAAGTAGTACTGAAATTCGTGCCACCGACGATGCGGGAAACTTGCTTAGTTTGAACCAGCCAAGCGGCCGCATCGTTAGCCTCGCACCCCACGTAACCGAGCTACTTTTTGCCATCGGCGCAGGCGATCAAATCGTCGGTGCCGATGAATTTTCTGATTATCCTGTCGCCGCAAAAAAAATCCCGCGCATAGGCCGCGCAGGGGCGCTGGACTTAGAGCGCATCGTCGCGCTCAAGCCTGATTTAGTCATCGGCTGGGGCAGCGGCAATTCCTCGGCGCAGCTTGCTCAGTTGCGCAAACTCGGATTGAAAATTTTCATCAGCGAACCGCGTCAATTGAACGATGTCAGCAGTTCCCTCAGACGAATGGGACAACTCAGCGGCCATGGCGAACAAGCGGAAGCTGCTGCTGCAAACTTCGATACGGGCATCAATCAGCTGCGCCAGCGCTATGCACACCGACCGCAAGTCACCGTGTTTTATGAAATTTGGGACCGGCCTTTGATGACCGTGAATGGCCAGCACATTATCAGCAGCGTGCTCACCCTGTGCGGTGGCAGCAACGTCTTCGCCCAGCTCGGGCAGCTTGCCCCGACAGTCGATGTGGAAGCTGTTTTGAAAGCCCAACCGCAAGCCATACTCGGCAGCGGCTCGGACGCCACGCGTCCGATGTGGCTGGATGATTGGCGCCGCTGGCCGCGTATCCCTGCCGCCGCCAACGGCAATCTTTTCAATATTCCGCCCGATTTGATTCAGCGCCACACACCGCGCTTGCTGGAAGGTGCGACGCTGGTTTGTGCGGCCTTGGAAAAGGCACGACCTACCACGCCCGGAGCGCTTACATCGCCTTAACGGTATTCGAGCGCTCCAAACTATTCATCTCGCCATTTCGACGAACGCATCAACGGAGCCTTCGTTGTGTGAATGCTGAAACGCTCATTAGAATCGGCGGAGAAATTCTCTGGTTTGGCGACATCGATTCGCGGTCGGTGCCAAGCCGGCGCAAACCATCACCGGGAGCCATCATGGGAAGCAAAGATCCGCGTGTCGATCAGTTCATCAGCGCATCCAACGCGTTCGCCAAACCAATTCTCTTGCACCTGCGCAAACAAGTGCATATCACTTGCCCTGAGGTTACCGAAACCATCAAGTGGAGCATGCCATTCTTTGAATACAAGGGAAAAATCTTGTGTCACATGGCGGCTTTTAAGGCGCACTGCGCGTTTGGCTTCTGGCACGGCAAGCTACTCGAAATCGATGCGAGGCAAGGCACGGCGATGGGGCAGTTCGGCCGCATTACCTCGCTCGCCGATTTGCCGACGAACAGCGAGATTGCGATGGCGGTTGAGGCGGCTATGAAGCTGCATGATGATGGTGTGAAATCACCCACCCGAGCCAAGCCCGCTGAAAAGAAGGAACTGGTGATTCCTGACTATTTCCTTGCCGCAGTGAAGAAAAACAAGAAAGCACTGGCAACGTTTGAAGCTTTCTCGCCCTCAAAGAAAAAGGAATATGTGGAATGGATCACCGACGCAAAAACCGAAACAACACGCGCCAAGCGACTCGCTCAAGCGGTTGAATGGATGGCCGAAGGCAAGGTGAGGAATTGGAAGTATCTCAACTGCTGAAGATTAACTGTATTCAAATTCGCAAGTTACGCATGTGGCTTTTTGTCAGTTGGTGCTGGTGACACGGCGTCTATACGGCACGCTACTCACTCCACGGTCACCTGTTTCCGGTTGTCGGTCGACACCCGATCTATCATCTTGTTATAGGGATCGACGCCCACCTCAAAAGGTTTTTCATTGACGATGATGGTGACAACAGGTTCTGCTCCATTGAGTTTTCGCTTCTCGCTGAACAGGATTTTTTCGTCAGCTTCCTTGGCTCCGGCAGCGCGTGCAAAGATGGCAATCTCTACCGGTTCATCAAAATTGCGTGCTGTCTCTTTGCCTTTTCCATCAGCCTCCAATTTAGCCAGATGTAATTTCATCGTGACTTCCCATTTGCCGTCGGCGATGGCTTTGGCTTTGGCTTCGACGACGCGATTGTCGTAGAACACGATGCGCTCGAACAAGTCGGTGATTAGATCCTGTTTGTCAGCTGGCGCTTCGGCGCGGATGTAACTCAAGAGTTCGCGCGTGGTGGTGTAGGGCGGCGCTTGATACGCCTTATCGTGCAGAAACTTTTGCAATGCGCGATTGAGATTTTCTTCACCGATTTCTTCGCGCAGACGATAGAACACTAACGCGCCTTTGCGGTAGTGAATGTAGGGTTGGTTTTCGACGCGGAACAGCGGCAGTTCTTCAATTTGCTCGCCACGGCGCGAGCGCAAATAGTTGTCGAGCTCGTCTTTAAAAAAGCGTCGCAAATGCGCGCGGCCATATTCCTTTTCCATCACCATCAAGGCCGAGTATTGCGCCAGTGATTCAGTCAGCATAGTGCTGCCTTGCACATTCGCACCGATGACTTGATGCGCCCACCATTGATGCGCCACTTCGTGAGCGGTGACATAGAAAACGTAGTCGACGTCGTTCTTGTCACGCAGATCGGCGATGAAGCCGATGGCTTCGGAATACGGAATCGTGTTGGCGAAAGATTGGGCGAAGGTGGCGTAGCGCGGGAACTCAAGGATGCGCACTTGTTTGTGTTGATAGGGCGTGAAATTTGCCGAGAAATAGTCGAGTGACTTTTGCACGCCGGTAATCATGCGATCTACGTTGTAACCGTGTTTCGCGTCGTAATAAATCTCTATCGGCAGACCTTTCCATTCGCCTTTTTTCACTTCCCAATTGGCCGACAAATAAGCAAAGAACGGCAGCATCGGTCTATCCATTTTGTATTGGAAATAGCGCCGCCCGTCTTGCTCCCAAGTTCTTTGCAAATAACCCGGCGCTAGCGCAATTTGGTCGCTGCTGGTGGATACCGTGGTTTCAAAGTCGATCCAGTCCGACTCACTGTCGAGTTGATGATTTCGCCGCGCCGCTTCGTCTTCCAATTTGGGCATCCGATGCGGCTCACCCAACGCTCTCTTGCGTCGCTCGTTGCGATCGGTCAGATCTGCATTGGCGTAGCCCGGCAAGGGAAAATATTGGGCGTTGTTAAAAAAGGTGCCGTTGAGATTGATGCTGTCCGGTTTGCCATCATTGGTGAAGCCTTGGTTAACCACATCAACTTCAAAGCCCATGGTCAACGAAGCACCAGGCGGCAACGCTTGTGCGAGCTTGAAAATCCGCGTGCCCAACACTTTGTCATCAACCAGCACTTGATGCGCGGGCAAATCCAGCAACACTGTGGTAGTGGTTGGTTCGGTTTCAAAAAACAGCGTGTCGACCGGTACTTGCAGTTTGTTGACCAGCACGTAGCGACCCTTGATGGCCACGCGCCGCTCGTTCGGGAAAATATCAACATCTGCTTTGACAGCCGTCAACCTCAGTTGTGGCATGGTTTTGTATTGGCGATACAATTTTTCGTGATTGGCACGTCTATCATTCACCACATCACCAGCGACATATTCGTTGAGCACATTGGTGTTGTAGAAAATCCACCCGCCACAGGCCACAAATCCTGCCATCAAAACACCCAAGGCCAGCCCTGCGCCACCCGACAATCGCTGTTTTGCCAGCATGAATCTGGCACGCCGTTCTTGTGACAATCCGCGCACCCAAAACGCATGCGACAAAATCATCAGCGCGCCGATAAACAAACTCCAGTAAGTCAAAAACCACAGCCAGCCACGCCAGAAATGACCGTAGCCATTCATGTCCGAATACTGTATCCGCGGCAAATTGGTGAGGTTGTAAAGACTGTGGTCGAAGTGCAAAGCACCGGCCACGATTTCCCACACCAGCACCAAAATAATCATCAAATAGCCGATAAATTTGTTGTTGGTGAAAACTTGCAGACTGACGGCCAACAAACCCATCAGCACAAATTCTGCTGAGCTAACCAGCACGCCGGTGAAATACAAACCGGGTTCCAAAGGCGCACCACCTTTGATGACTTGGAAGCACATGGCGGCGATAACACCTACCGCCATGAAGCCAAATATCACGCCGACCAACGCCAGATTTTTCGCCAACAATGGCACCCAGTTCGGCATCGGCATCGCGTCCACCACGTCGGCGGTTTTGAATTGGCGCTCTTTGAAAATCAGCTCACCGGCATAAAACGTGACAATGATGACCAACATGAATGTATAGGTGCCGGACAAAGTTTCCAGCATCATTCGCGTCACCGGATAAACCTTGGTGCCGTACATCTGGCCGCCGAGCGTCGCGCCGCCGATGAAGTTGGCCACAGCGAAAAGCAACATGACTAAATACGGAACGCTTTTGAATACACCGATGGCATCGAAGCGGAAAATTTCCCAGCATTGTTGCCACACCGTAAGGCTACGCAAAGTCGGTACGATAGGGCGGTACGCAGCAGGTTCAGCGTCTGGCACCGGGCTTTGCGCAGCCGATTTAGCAGCAAGTTTGGCGGCTTTTTTGCGGCTGAAAAATCCACGCCCGGTATCAGCGCGCTGCGGCTTAAACAAGGCCAGCGTCAGACCAAACAGCGCGATGCCGACCGTCACCCACAAGGCGCGATTGGCCAGAATAAATCCGCTAAATTCAGGCAGAACACTATTGGCTTCATTGGCCGAAAAATACCGTGTCATGCGTCCGAATGCGCGTATGCCAAACGGATCGGTAAGCACGGCTATCCATTCGTTACTGATGTCACGGGCGAACACGCCGGCGACACTCCACAACACGAAGAATCCGATTACCCCGACATACACCAGCAACATCGAACGGGTGGTGGCGGCTAATAGCATCAAGAAGCTGCCGATGATGAGCAAGTTAGGAATGACGAAAACCGCGAAGCCCCATAAGAACGGGGTCAGTGACACCGGCCCGACGCGCGCCACGTCCACCCAAGGCATTTGCGCTCCCAGCAACATGCCGAACGAGATCAAAATGAAAATGGAAAGACAAGCGACCAACCCCGCCAAAAATCGCCCGAGCAGGTAATCCATCTTGCGCATCGGTGTGGCGAAGATCATGTCCGACATGCCCAGCTCGTTATCACGCAGCACGGCACCGGCGATAAATATGGTGACGATAAACATCGCCAGCACGGTGAATACGCCAAGGAACTGAGCTATCACCATCGGTGCGTTGCGATATACATTACCGACCGCGCCGCCAACCACCACAGCGTCCGTGCTGGAAGCACCAAAGGCCAATAAACCAAAAATCAGCCCGCATACCCAGAGCAAGGGTTGGCGCAGCTGATAACGCAAATCAAAGCGAAAAAATTCTAACCACATGATGTGCGCCCTAGTTGGGAACGGCGACCGTTGCGGCAGCAGGCGCTGCCTTGTCAGCCAAATTTCCGCTATGGATTTGCAAGAAATAGACATCCTCCAAATCCGCCTCGACCTGCACGAAACCTTCGTCCGGCTGGGACTCCGCATGCACGTTGATTTGCGGCAAACCGCCAACCAGGCGCGAGCTCAATACGGTGAAATTCCTTTGGTATTCGGGTAATGCCGCCTTGCTCACCCGACGACGCCAGACTTTATTGCGCAGCAAATCAATCGCCGCTTGCGGTTCGCCTTGCGAAAGGACCTCACCTTGAACGATGATCGCCATGCGCGGACAAAGATCGGTCACGTCGGCGACGATGTGGGTGGACAAAATCACCACCACGTGTTCGCCAATTTCCGCCAGCAAATTCAAAAAACGGTTGCGTTCGTCAGGATCCAGTCCTGCCGTCGGCTCATCGACTATCACCAGTCGTGGCGCACCCAGCAAGGCTTGTGCAATACCAAAGCGCTGGCGCATGCCACCCGAAAAGGTACCCAATTTGCGTTTGCGCGCGTCCCAAAGATTGGTCTGCTTGAGCAAACCTTCAACCATCTCCTTGCGCTCTGATTTTTGTGTCAGACCTTTCAACACTGCAAAGTGATTTAACAACTCTTCTGCGCTGACCTTTGGATAGACACCAAAATCCTGCGGCAAATAACCGAGCTGTTCGCGCAGCGCCAGCTTCTCAGTGAGTACATCAATTTGATCGAATCGAATACTGCCGCTATCCGGTTCTTGCAAGGTTGCGATGGTGCGCATCAGAGAAGATTTGCCCGCGCCATTGGGACCGAGCAAGCCATACAAACCATTAGGGATTTCCAGGCTGACATTTTTTAACGCTTGCACGCCGTTGGCATAGGTTTTATTTAGCGATTTGATGCTGAGCATAGGAAGCCCCTTTCTACAAACTGAGAAGGAAAACGGGGAAGTTATCGGCAAACACCGGAAGTATCAACTTTTCTGCGACGAACGGTAGAACCTGTGGAATGAACCGTGTTGCCAAGTAACGTAGCCGGATTCAGGGCACGCACTACTAATCGCGTTATGCGCTCAAGCTGGCAAGAACACCCGCCCAGCCGCTGTCTCGTGTGCCACAACGGGATGACGGTATAACTTTGACAACACCGCAGGGTCCAACATTTGTGCAATCGGTCCGGCGCAGGCAGCACCAATCGGTGCGCCTTCGTCGGCAAACAACAATAGCACGTGAGTGCAATAGCGCGCAGCCAGATTCACGTCGTG
>JANYAW010000099.1 GCA_025361105.1 Rhodocyclaceae bacterium
GCGCGCGTGGCTGGCGATGTAGTCGCCGCTGTGGGTGCTGCAAGCGCAGAATCAAACGGCCCGGCGACACGGGTGCTTGAGATCGTGAACCCCGACGCGCCAACGCCCACTCCAGCGCCAGCACCGCAGAGCGACAAAAAATAATATGACGGTGATTCGCTATGCCGTCGCGGGCAGCGCCGGTCGTATGGGGCGCACGTTGATTGAAGCGATTGCGGCGGATCCCACTGCGCAATTGGTGGCGGCGCTCGAACAAAGCGGCAACCCGTTGATTGGTAAAGATGCTGGCGAACTCATCGGTGCGCCTTGCGGCGTGAAAATCACCGACGACGTTGATGAGGCGCTGGCACTCGCGGATTGCCTGATTGATTTCACCCGTCCCGAAGGTGCATTACTTCACTTAACGGCGTGTCGCCAGCACCAACTGGGCATGGTGATTGGTACCACCGGTTTTGATGCGGCGGGCAAAGCTGCTATTGCGGCGGCGGCGACAGAGATCCCGATTGTGTTCGCGCCGAATATGTCGGTCGGGGTCAATGCGGTATTCAAATTGCTCGATGTCGCCGCACGAATTCTCAATGAAGGCTATGACGTTGAGGTCATCGAAGCGCACCACCACCACAAGGTCGACGCGCCCTCCGGTACAGCTTTGCGGATGGGCGAAGTGGTGGCCAATGCACTGGGACGGGATTTAAGCGAGTGCGCGGTCTATGGACGTGAAGGCCATACCGGCGCGCGGCCAGCAACGCAGATAGGATTTGCTACCGTGCGCGGTGGCGATATTGTGGGTGATCACACCGTTTTGTTTGCGGGAATTGGCGAGCGCATCGAGATAAGCCACAAGTCGGGTAGCCGCATGCCTTATGCGCAGGGCGCGCTACGCGCCGGTCGTTTTATGCAGGGCAAATCGTCCGGCCTGTTTGACATGCAAGACGTGCTTGGGCTGCGCTAAAAACAGGCAAAAACACACGCAAACACTAGCCGGCGGCTGGCTTAGCAGATATAATTGACGGGTTTGGCCGAGAGCGGGAATTTTTGTAGCGCTGCATTGCTCGAGTGGTCAAAAGTTACCAGCCCTAACCAGTGGAGTCCTATCGTGCCCCAGTTCCCATCCGCCCTTCTTGCTTTGGCCGATGGCACTGTTTTTCACGGCAAGGGCATCGGCGCAAATGGCAGCAGTGTGGGTGAAGTCGTGTTCAACACGGCGATGACTGGCTACCAGGAAATCCTCACCGACCCCTCGTATTGCCGCCAGATAGTCACACTGACTTATCCGCATATTGGCAACTACGGTATCAATTCCGAAGACTACGAATCCGCCCGTGTGCATGCCGCCGGATTGGTGATACGCGATTTGCCTTTGCTACTTTCAAATTTTCGCAGCGAACAAACGCTGGATGAATTTTTGCGTGCGCAAAATATTCTCGGCATCGCCGATATCGATACCCGCAAGCTGACGCGCATTTTGCGTGACAAGGGCGCGCAAGGCGGTTGCCTGATGACCGGCGACAATGTTGACGCCGCTGCTGCGACCGCTGCGGTGGCTCAAGCACAAGGCTTTCCGGGCTTGGCTGGGATGGATTTGGCGAAGGTCGTCACAACGCCATCGGTCTACCAATGGACGGAAGGCGAATGGGAACTCGGCAATGGCTATGCAGAACAGTCAAATCTTGCCGCGCCGCGTTTTCATGTCGTCGCTTATGACTTCGGTATCAAGCGAAATATCTTGCGCTCTTTGGTTTCGCGCGGCTGTCGTTTAACGGTGGTGCCGGCGACGACTTCGGCTGCTGAAGTGATGAAGCTCAAGCCTGATGGAGTATTTCTCTCCAACGGCCCGGGTGATCCTGAGCCATGCGATTACGCGATTGCGGCAATTCAAGAATTCTTGAAAATCGGCATCCCCACTTTCGGCATTTGTCTGGGCCATCAATTGATGGGGCTCGCGGCGGGTGCGAAGACGCTGAAAATGAAATTTGGTCATCACGGCGCGAACCACCCGGTGAAGGATTTGGATTCCGGTAAGGTGATGATCACCAGCCAAAATCACGGCTTCGCGGTCGATCCGGCGACGCTGCCAAGCAATCTGCGGGTGACCCACGTGTCCTTGTTCGATGGCAGCTTGCAAGGATTGGCATGGACAGACAAACCGGCGTTTTGCTTTCAAGGCCACCCCGAAGCCAGTCCGGGCCCACACGATGTAGCTTACTTGTTTGATCGATTTATCAGCCTGATGGACGCTTCGACACGCTGAGAAAATAAGGGAAAAGCTAGCGACTATGTACTACGGAATTACCGATCTGACGACCTACATACTCGGCACGATTTTCATCATCTTGCTGCCCGGACCAAATTCGCTTTACGTCTTGTCCGTGGCGGTGCAGCGCGGCATCCGTTTGGGCTATCAAGGTGCTTTTGGAGTGTTTCTTGGCGACGCCGTGCTGATGATACTTTCGGCGACGGGCGTAGCTTCATTGCTCCAATCAATGCCCTCCCTGTTTATCGTTTTGAAATATGCCGGTGCACTTTATTTGGCGTGGCTGGGAATGAATCTGTTGCGTAGCGCGCTGGTCGGTTTGACGGAAAAACCTGACGACAATGCATCCAACAAAATAGCCAACAACACGGCAGCCAAAACCGTTGATGATTCGCATCCATTTCGTACTGCGCTGACCATCAGCTTGCTCAACCCCAAAGCAATTTTCTTTTTTATTTCCTTCTTCATCCAGTTTGTTGATCCCAGCTACGAGCATCCGGCTTTGTCGTTCGCGATATTGGGCTTGATCGTGCAATTTTTCAGCGCGCTGTATTTGTCAGCGCTGATTTTCGGCGGTGCACATTTGGCCGACCAATTCCGTCGTCGCCGTTTGCTTGCTGCTGGCGCGACGGCTGGTGTGGGTACTTTGTTTTTGGCGTTCGGCGCAAAACTCGCCAGCGCAAGCTTGAACTAATTGAATCTCTAGACCCCAGACACTCTAGGCAAAACTTTCATGCCAAAACGTAGCGACTTAAAAAGCATCCTCAACATCGGCGCCGGCCCGATCATTATTGGTCAGGCTTGCGAATTTGATTACTCCGGCG
>JANYAW010000165.1 GCA_025361105.1 Rhodocyclaceae bacterium
AACCGTCTTATACAATCGAACAATTATATGTGGCTTCTTTCTCCCTTCCGCCTGATCTATCGCGCCGCCAAACGGTTCCACACCGAGAAATTTTCGCAAACTGCGGCTGCACTGTCCTTCACGACGTTATTGGCGTTGGTACCAATGGTCGCGGTGGCCTTCGCCTTAATCTCACAGTTTTCATTCACTAGCGGTTTGGGCACAGCACTAGAGAAATTTCTGTTGTCGACGCTGTTGCCAGACAAAGCTGGTGCATTGATTGCCAAATACCTCACGCAGTTTGTTCATCGCGGCGAGCAAGCTACGTTAATCGGCATGGGCGCACTCGGCTTGACGGCTTTGTTTCAGATGCTGACGATAGAGCACGCGTTTAACGGTATTTGGCGGATAAACCAACATCGACCGTTCATTCGCAGAGTCACCATGCACACCCTTGCCTTACTGCTCGGCCCACTCATTTTCGGCGCAGCTTTGTTGGCGCTTACTTTCGTCGCCAGTGCCTCAATGGGGCTTGTCGACGAACCGATGTGGGTGCAGGCATCGGTCGATAAAGGGCTGTCTTTCGGATTCACCATGAGTTTTTTCGCCCTGCTGTATTGGCGCGTACCGAACACCGAAGTACCACCATTGCACGCATTGTTGGGTGGGATTGTGGCCGCCGCAGGATTTACTGCCTTGCATAAGCTATTTGCTTTCTACATTGTAAAATTGCCATCGTATACAATGATTTATGGCGCGTTCTCGGTGATGCCCGTATTTCTCACCTGGATTTAT
Source organism: Rhodocyclaceae bacterium (assembly GCA_025361105.1). Taxonomy (GTDB): domain Bacteria; phylum Pseudomonadota; class Gammaproteobacteria; order Burkholderiales; family Rhodocyclaceae; genus JADKHX01. Next base: position 775 of record JANYAW010000165.1, read on the forward strand.
GTATCGTGGAGCGTGATTCTGGCCGGTGCCTTATTGGTCGCCGAAATGTCAGATTCGATCAAGCCTGCGGCAACTCGAGGGAATCGCTAAACACACGGTAAAAATCCTTGCCGATTCGCGCTTGTTTCGCTAGAATCGTGGGCTTTTCACAGAATACGAGAGAACGATATGGTAGTTATCCGTCTCGCGCGTAGCGGCGCCAAAAAGCGTCCCTTTTTCAACATGGTAGTGACCGACTCGCGCAATCGTCGCGACGGCCGCTTCGTTGAGCGCATTGGTTTTTACAATCCGAAAGCGGCTCATTCCGAGCCCGGCTTGGTCATCGACACAGCACGCTTGGAGTTTTGGCAAGGCCATGGTGCTCAGTTGTCTGACACCGCAGCACGCCTTGTGAAACAGGCAGCAAAGCAGAAAGCGGCTTAATCGCCGCCAAGCAAAGCAAAACGCTAAATGATAGTTTTGGGGCGCATCCTTGCTCCCTACGGCGTGCAAGGTTGGTTGCGGATTCATGCGTTTGGTGACGAACCATTAGCATGGGGACGAATGCAAAACCTCTGGTTTTGCGACGATGAAAATGCGGATGATGCGCGGTGGCAATCGGCCGAGCTTGAGCAAATAAAGCTGCACGCTGGCGGAATTGTTATCAAATTCAAAAGTATTTCCGACCGCGATTCCGCTGAAAGTTTTTCGCCATGCTTTATCGGCGCACCGCGTGAAGCGTTGCCGAAAACTGCGAACGACGAATATTACTGGTCGGATTTAATAGGCTTGCAAGTCGTGAATCTGGCGACTGTGGTTCTTGGCAGGATTTCTTCCTTACTCGAATCCGGCGCGAATCAAGTATTGGTGGTTGATGGTGAAGATAAACAACATTTGTTGCCGTTTGTCGCGCCGATTGTTAAGTCAGTCGACCTAACGGCAAAGCAGGTGCTGGTTGATTGGGAAGCAGATTGGTAAGCTGGCGATGACGCTCCGCTTTGACGTGGTAACACTGTTTCCCGAAATGTTTTCGGCGATTACCGAAGCGGGAATTACGCGACGTGCATTGGAGTCTGGATTGTGGCAATTGCGGACGTGGAATCCGCGTGAATGTACGACCGACACGCACAGGACGGTTGATGATCGACCTTACGGTGGCGGCCCTGGCATGGTGATGATGGCGGCACCTTTGGAGCAAAGCATTGCTGCCGCAAAGGCGGCGCGAGAGGACGCGGCGTTGGTGGTGTATTTGTCGCCGCAAGGCCAACCGCTAACGCAAAAATTTGCGTCGGATTTAGCGAAGACGAACGGCGCGATATTGTTGTGTGGTCGATACGAAGGCGTTGATGAACGCGTCATCAATAGTTGTGTGGATGTTGAGATTTCGCTGGGAGATTTTGTGTTGTCGGGCGGTGAGCTTGCTGCCATGGCGCTGATTGATGCATGCGTTCGCCAAGTGCCTGGTGCGCTGGGTGACAGCAACTCGGCGGCAGAAGATTCGTTTGCCGATGGCTTGTTGGATTGCCCGCACTACACACGGCCCGAGGTTTACGAGAATTGCGTAGTTCCGGAGGTGTTACTTTCCGGAGATCATGAGAAAATACGACGCTGGCGTTTGAGGCAAGCGTTGGCAAGAACCGCGGCGCGGCGACCGGATTTGTTGGAACACCGGGCGCTGAGTCAGGAAGAAGCAGCATTGTTGGCGGAGCATCGCCGCAACTGCAATTAAAAGCTGCATTTAACAGGCAATGTTGGCGCCTGCTCTGGATGCAAGGCCACTGGCCATTGGATAAACGGAGAAGTTATGAACTTGATCGATCAGTTGGAAAAAGAAGAAATTGCTCGCCTTGGGAAGGTGATCCCAGAATTTTCACCCGGCGACACGCTAGTAGTCAGCGTCAACGTGGTTGAAGGTGAGCGCAAGCGCGTTCAAGCATTTGAAGGTGTCGTTGTTGCGAAACGCAATCGCGGCTTGAATTCCAGTTTCATCGTGCGAAAAGTATCGTCGGGCGAAGGTGTCGAACGTACTTTCCAAACCTACTCACCACTTATTTCAAGCATTGAAGTGAAGCGTCGTGGCGACGTGCGCCGTGCCAAGCTTTACTATTTGCGTGATCGCTCCGGCAAGTCGGCGCGTATCAAAGAAAAGCTGACACGAACAGTGAAATCTGCGCGTACTACGTCGGCGTAATAAGATTTGCTGATAAGTAAAAAAGGCCGCAATGCGGCCTTTTTTATTGTCTTCCCAACGCGCAATTATTTTGAAGGCTTCTTGCGTTCTATCAGCGCATAGGCCGAATGATTGTGAATCGACTCGAAGTTTTCGCTTTCGACAATATAGGAATCAATGCGTGGGTCGGCATTGAGCACGCCTGCGACATCGCGTACCAAGTCCTCAACGAATTTTGGATTGTCATAAGCGCGCTCGGTGACGTATTTTTCATCGGGCCGTTTGAGTAGACCATAGAGTTCGCAAGACGCTTGTTGCTCGGCAATTTGCACCAGTTCTTCAATCCAAACAAAGCCGTTGGTGGTCGCGGTGATGGTGACATGCGAGCGCTGATTGTGTGCGCCACGCTCGGAGATTTTCTTCGAGCAAGGGCACAAACTGGTGACTGGCACGACGACTTTCATGGTTTGCGTATATGTGCCGCCTTCTTTAACTTCGCCGGAAAATGTCACGTCGTAATCCATCAAACTCTTAACCCCCGAGACGGGCGCGGTTTTGTTGATGAAATACGGAAAGCTCATTTCTATCAGGCCGGTTTCGGCTTCCAGACGGACTGCCATTTCACGCAACATCGATTCAAAACTTTCCACCGAAATTTCCTGCTCGTGGCCGTTCAGAATCTCGACGAAGCGCGACATGTGCGTGCCTTTGAAATTGTGCGGCAGGCCGACATACATGTTGAAAGTCGCAATGGTGTGCTGAACCCCGGCGCCTTTGTCTAAGACCCGAATCGGATGGCGAATTGCCTTGATGCCTACCTTGTCGATGGGTAACTGACGTGAGTCCGCGCTACTTTGGACGTCGGCAATGGGCATCGGATGCCTACTATTCATGATGTGATTTCTCGCCTGATTACTGTGGCGGACGCAAAAGAATAACTATATCAATTCCGACCAAAATACTCAACTATTAGCTGTTTGCTTTGCGTCGCGTTGCGCCGCGTGTATGACAGAATTTCGCGCTCGAATTTGACTGACGATACCTTCAGCATCCAGCGCAATCGATTTGAGCAGCAACGCCGCATCACCATGATCGACAAACTGGTCCGGCAGACCGATGCGCAACAGCTCACAGCTAGCGCCGATGTCATCGAGCGCGCGCGCGACTTCACTGCCCGCGCCGCCAATGATGGAATTTTCTTCGACCGTCACCAAGAGCTTGTGGGTTTCGGCAAGCTGCCTAATCAACGCAATGTCCAGTGGCTTGACAAAACGCATATTGGCCACCGTTGCGCCCAGCATTTCGCCCGCAGCCAGCGCTGGTGGCACCATAGAACCAAAGGCGAGTAAGGCGATGTCCGCGCCGGCTCGACACACTTGGCCTTTGCCGATTTCGATTTCGCTGAGGTCAGTTCCAGGTGCGTGACCAGTGCCGCTGCCACGTGGGTAGCGCACCGCGGCAGGCCCCGCGTAGTGATAGGCGGTGGTGAGCATTTGGCGGCATTCGGCTTCGTCGCTGGCGGCCATCACGATCATGTTGGGGATGCAGGTCAAGTAAGACAAATCGAAC
>JANYAW010000186.1 GCA_025361105.1 Rhodocyclaceae bacterium
ACAAAGCTGAGCGGCAAGCGCGTGGGCTTGTTTTGCGCCAAGTAAAGTGAGGTAGGTTGGTTTATTGCTGGCAGCATCTTTGCCGGCGGTTTTGCCCAGTACCTCGGTGCTGGCTTCGGCATCGAGAATGTCGTCGATCACTTGAAATAGCAGCCCGATGCGATTGGCGAATCGGGCAAGGCTTTGAAGTTCTTGTGCGTTGGCGCCACCGACGTGCGCGCCGAGCATGGTCGCGGCCTGTATCAATTGCCCGGTTTTTTGCAGATGCATGAATTCAAGTTCGACAATTTCCAGTGACTGACCTGTCGATTCCAAATCTATTGCTTGTCCACCCGCCATGCCGCGCGAGCCGGAGGCGTTGGCTAGCAAGGCGAGCATTGCCAGTTGTGTTTCGGCAGGGACCGTTGCAATCGGCTGTGCCGCCACATGAAAAGCCAACGATTGCAGTGCGTCGCCGACCAAAAGCGCTGTCGCTTCGTCAAATTGAACATGGCAAGTTGGTTTGCCGCGTCGCAAAACATCATTGTCCATTGCAGGCAAATCGTCATGCACCAGCGAATAAACGTGAATGATTTCTACCGCGCAAGACATCTGATCCAGCGCGACCAGCGGTGCGGAAAAAATCTCACCAGCAGCATGACAAAGTAAAGGTCGTACACGTTTCCCGCCCTCCAGCGTGGCATAACGCATCGCTTGGTGCAGGCGGACGGGATGGCAATTTGCTGGCGGCAGGCAAGCGGCCAGCGCAGTTTCTATACGCTGCTGAATCGAAACCTGCCAAACAGGAAAATCAACTTGCGTCACTGGTTATCTCCACGCGCTATTTCTGACGTATCACCAAACTCGCGCAGCAAGTTTTGTTCAAGTACTTGCACACGCGTTTCGGCCGCAGCCAGCGTGTCCTGACATTCGCGCACCAAGGACGCACCCCTTTGATAAGCGGCTAACGCCGTCTCCAACGGTACATTCGCCGCTTCGAGCGAAGTAACAATGGCCTCCAATTCAAGCAGCGCTGCTTCAAAACTGCTAGCGGCGGTTTTGGTCATAATTCAAAGTTCCAAATGGAAACGCAACGGTGCGTATTTTGCCAGTTGGTGCTGGTGACACGCCGCTAAATTGCTCAACGAAGCCGAATCACTTGCCTTGGGTAAGGTTTTCCGGTGCGCAGCGTCTTTGGCAAGCTACGCAGCGCTGAGTAGGCTGCGTCGCGTGATTCAAAGTCGCCGAAGATTACGCCGATGCGTGTGCTGCCCGGCACGTCGGAAACATAGACTCGCACATCGTCAATTTCCTTGGCCTTTTGTGCGCGACGTAAATACATTTCCACCGCATCGGCACGGGTTTCATCAGTGGCCAGTAATTGGATAAACCAGTGTTTGTCGTCCGCTGATTTGAGCCAAACGCGACCTTCATCGACCCGCGCTTGGGTAAGCGCTGCCAGCGGTAGCATGGCAGTTTTCGGTAGCGCATCACTTGCTATTGCAGGCGGCGGTGAACTCACTGCAGGAACGCTAGCGGCTTCTTTTTTTTGGATAGGCGCCGCCGGTGCGTCAACTGGAGCCGCCGCTGGCATCGGTGTGAGTGTGGTGGCAGGAACTGTCGGCGCTTGGGCAGCCGGCGCAGATGCGGTGGGTGTGACAGATGCCGCAGGTGTTACAGGCGGCGTGGTGACCGCTGGTTCAACGCGCGTTACTGACGGCGCGACCACTGGCGCGGTCATCGGGGCAGACTCAGCGACCAAATTCGGCGTACTAAAGTAGCCGCCCAACCAAAAGCCTATAACGAGTGCCACAACGACCGTCAATGTCAAAATTACCGGCAGTTTTGAGCGTGGCTTGGCAAAACTCGTCGTACTGAAATCGCAATCCTTAACCGCCGCATTGACTTCGGCCAAACCGACTTGGTGTCCGCCATTCGAATACGCCGCCAACAGCGCTTTGTCGGCGATGATATTGACGCGGCGAGTGAGCCCTAGCGACGCTTTGGCAATGGCCTTGATTGCATCACTGACGAACAAGGTCGGGCCTTTGTAACCGGCTGCACGCATCCGAAAATCAAGGTAGCCAGCAATGTCTTCGTGTATCAGTGGTTCGAGCACAAAGTTGTGCGTAATACGCTCTTTTAATTGGCGCATATCCGAGCGGCCCAGCACATCATTGAGTTCGGGCTGACCGAACAACACCAATTGCAACAGCTTATGTTTGTTGGATTCAAGGTTCGACAATAAGCGAATCTCTTCCAGTGTTTCCGCTGGCATCGCATGGGCTTCGTCGATCAGCACGACGACTTGTTTGCCTTCGCTGAACGATTGAATCAGATGTGTGTGCAAAGCGCGCAAAACCGTGGCGGTGCGCGAATTTTCGGGAACGACCAGAGTCAATTCGTCGGCAATCGCATACAGAATGTCGTCACGCGAGAGCGAAGGATTGGCCAGATAAATGGTGGTGACTTTTTCCGGCAGACGTTCCATCAACACGCGACAGAGCATGGTCTTGCCGCTACCGACTTCGCCACTGACTTTGACAATGCCTTCGTCATGCGTGATGGCATAGACCAGCGCATCCAACGTCGGGCCGCGATTCGCACCGGCAAAGAAAAAGTCGGTGTGCGGCGTTATACGAAACGGGGCTTCGTTGAGGCCGAAATGTTCAAGGTACATAAGTCATCACAGCGTTAATGTTCATCGGTGTCTGGCATCAATAAGGCTCGTCGCCAGCTAAGATTTTCTGCGCGTCTCGCGTGCCAGTGTGTCAATACGATTGTATAAGGTCGTTCGATTGATGCCGAGCAGCCTTGCGGCTTTGCTTAGATTGCCGTCACTAATCCGTTGCGCAGCCTCGATGTAGGCGACTTCGCGTTGGCGCAAACGTTCGTCAAGATTAAACGCGCTACTGCTCTGAAGCTCGGCGCAGGCAGCGTTTATCCAGTCTTCTGCGGTTCGCTGTTGCGCCGGATGGTCAGATAATTGCACATTGACGGTGGTGGATTCCTGACTTTGAACATCAATATCGAGTTCGGTCTCAAGCTCAGCGAGTTCAATTTGACGCCCGCCAAATTTCGCCGTCAGTCGGATGGCGATATTTCTCAGCTCGCGAACATTGCCTGGGAATGGATATTCGTTTAGACAGTTTGCCGCACTGGCCGAGAGCCAAATTGGCGCGCTTTGCACCTGCCGTGCGTATAAGCGTTGGAAATGCTCAAGTAGCAAAAAGCGGTCAGTGCCCAACTCGCGCAGCGGTGGCACCGACATCGAAAGGACAGAAAGTCGGTGGTACAAATCTGCGCGAAAGTTGTTTTCGCGCGATTCCCGTCGCAAGTCGCGATTCGTCGCGGCGAGTATTCGAGCCGACGAGTGACGTGTTTGGGTTTCGCCGACGCGTTGAAATTCGCCGTTTTCCAACACGCGAAGCAATTTGGGCTGAAGTTCCATTGGCAGCTCGCCAATTTCATCGAGGAACAAAGTGCCCTCGGCCGCATCCTCAAAGTAACCACTTTTGGCCGCCGTTGCGCCAGTGAAGGCCCCTTTGCCATGACCAAACAAAGTTGCTTCAACCAAGCTTGGGGCGATGGACGCGCAATTGAGTGCTAAATAGGGCTTGCTGGCGCGTTCGGAAAATTTATGCAAAGCGGCAGCCACCAACTCTTTTCCAGAACCAGATTCACCTTCAATCAACACTGGAAATGGCGACTTCGCGAATTGCCGGATTTGTAAGCGAAGTTGCTGCATCGGCGCGCTTTGTCCAATAAGTCCGTCGTCTTCAACGGGCGCGAGATCTTGAAAGCTCAGCACCCGCAGCAGTAATTTCCGCAGGACTTCCGGGTTGGCTGGTTTGGCGACAAACTCCGTCGCGCCGAGCGCTCGAGAATGGCGCGCGTTGGCTTCATCGGCTTGACCTGACAGAACAATGATGCGCGTATCGGGCGAATGCGCAAGGATGTCGTGGATCAGCGCAAATCCTTCGTCGGGCCGATGCGGCAAAGGTGGCAGACCAAGGTCGATAAGCGCGCCACTAGGCCGCGTGCCCTGACGCAAAATATCAACCGTCTGAGCCCGTGAGTTGGCGACTGCCAATTCAAAATCCGCGTCCAGAAAATACGACATCGCGTCGACAATGAGTTCGTCGTCGTCGACGATTAAAAGCAGGGGCTTTGCTGGCACAGATTGCATCGCCGAATAATATCGGAAACACAGGCGCTTGACCGCTACATCCCGCAAGTTCATCGATTGTGCATGCGGCTCTGGTAGACTGCCGCCACCGTTTCCTTGGCAATGCTTAGTACCTGTGAATCAAGAACCCCTCGTTCAGATACGTGACCTGAATTTTTCTTACGACAGCCGCAAAATTCTCAGTGGCATCAACCTTACCATCCCGCGTGGCAAGGTGGTTGCCATCATGGGCAGTTCCGGTTGCGGCAAGACCACGCTGCTACGCCTGATTGGCGGGCAACTTAAACCAAGTTCTGGCGAGGTCAAAGTCAATGGTCAGGTGGTGCATGAACTCAGTCCCGAAGCACTTTACGCAATGCGACGACGCACCGGGATGTTGTTTCAGTTCGGCGCCTTGTTTACCGACATGTCGGTGTTCGACAACGTCGCTTTTCAAATGCGCGAGCACACTGATCTGCCCGAAGAACTGATACACGACTTGGTCATGATGAAACTCCATGCCGTCGGTTTGCGTGGCGCACATAATCTGATGCCGTCCGAATTGTCCGGCGGGATGGCGCGCCGCGTGGCATTGGCGCGATCAATTTCGCTGGATCCAATGTTGATGATGTACGATGAACCTTTTGCTGGCCTTGATCCTATTTCGCTGTCGATTGTCGGGGTGTTGATACGTAAATTGAATGACGCGCTCGGTGCCAGTTCTGTTGTGGTGACGCATGATGTTCAAGAATCGCTAAAAATTGTCGACTACATCTATTTCGTTTCCGCAGGAAAAATTGTTGCTGAAGGCACCGCTGATGAAATACGGCAATCTAAAACTCCGTATGTGCATCAGTTTGTTTGGGGCGAAGCCGATGGTCCGGTACCTTTCCACTACCCGTCGGTGCCGTATGGCGACGAATTGATGCAAGCGGTGAACTGATGTGAATGAAAGTCGAATGACAAAACTGCTGGCGAACTTAGGGCATCAAGTGACTAGCCGATTGTGGCGGCTTGGTTTTGCGAGCCGATTTTTTCTCGCGATTTTTTTGTACTCAGGCACTTCCTTCCGCAGACTTCAACTAACGCTGCGTGAAGTATTTTTTAGCGGTGTCATGTCACTCATCATCATCATGGTGTCTGGCCTGTTTGTCGGCATGGTGCTGGGCTTGCAGGGCTATGACACTTTGCAGCGCTATGGTTCGGCCGAGGCGCTCGGGATTTTGGTGGCCTTGTCGCTGGTGCGTGAATTGGGGCCGGTGGTGGCCGCGCTACTTTTTGCCAGTCGCGCTGGATCGGCGATTACTGCTGAAATCGGTTTGATGAAAGCGACCGAGCAGTTGTCGGCGATGGAAATGATGGCGGTCAACCCGATTGCGCGGGTGGTTGCGCCGCGTTTTTGGGGTGGGGTTATTTCTATGCCGCTGTTGGCTGCGCTTTTTTCGGCGATGGGTATATTTGGCGGTTACTTGGTCGGCGTGGTCTTGATTGGCGTGGACGAAGGTTCGTTTTGGTCACAAATGCAAGCAACTGTGGATTTTCGCGAAGACATCGTCAACGGAATCATCAAGAGTTTCGTTTTTGGTGTGATCGTCAGTTGGGTCGCGGTGTTTGAAGGCTACGACGCGGAACCCACTGCGGAAGGTGTTTCCGGTGCCACTACCCGTACGGTGGTGACGTCGTCGCTGGCAATCTTGGCTGCTGATTTCGTGTTAACAGCTTTAATGTTTCGAGGGGTTTGAAATGAATCGTACTGCGCTTGATCTTTGGGTCGGATTTTTTGTAGCCATAGGGCTGGCGGCGGTGTTGTTTCTTGCCCTCAAAGTGGGCAACTTGAGCGCAGCCAGTTCGGGGGAAACCTACGCCTTGCAGGCGAAGTTTGATAACATCGGAGGTCTCAAGATTCGTTCAGCAATCAAAAGCTCAGGTGTAGTGGTTGGACGCGTCACCAACATCGAATATGACCCAGCAAACTATGTCGCGGTGGTCAGCATGCAGATGGATGCGCGTTACAAGTTTCCTCGTGACACCTTTGCGACAATTAACACTTCAGGATTGCTCGGCGATCAGTTCATTGGATTTGAAGTCGGTGGTGACAGCGAAATGCTCAAAGCCGGTGAGTTAATTAAGAAAACTCAGTCGGCCGTAGTGTTGGAAAAATTGATTAGTCAGTTCATGTTCAATCAGGCTTCCGAAAGTAAGGATAAAAAATGAATCCGTCGTCCGTTATGCAGACAGTGCCGAAAATTGGTTTGAGAAATTGCATCGAGCCTTTGCGTGGAGTGCTGTGCGCAATCGGTGTGACACTGGTGTTGACGGGATGCGCGACCAGTGGCAATCCCAAAGATCCCATTGAAGGCTTTAACCGCGCGATGTTTGCGATTAACGATGGCGTTGATCAAACCATCGTGAGACCAGTGGCAGTAGGCTACGACACTGTGATGCCTAGCCCGCTGAAAAAAGGCGTGACGAATTTCTTTGGCAATATTGCTGACCTGTTTATCGGCGTGAATAATCTGCTTCAAGGCAAGGTCTCAAGTGGTGTCAGCGACTTTGGCCGTGTATTGGTAAATTCAACGGTCGGCCTGTTAGGTCTGATTGACGTGGCTTCCGATATCGGCATGGAAAAGCATGATGAGGATTTTGGTCAGACCTTTGGTCGATGGGGCATTGGCAGTGGTGCATATGTCGTTCTGCCGTTGCTGGGGCCAAGCACCGTGCGCGATTCCATCGGCCTCGTTGCCGATATGAAAACCAATCCAATACCCTATCTCGACAATGTTTCAGCGCGTAATTCATTACTGGCGTTGAATTTGGTCGACAAGCGTGCAGGTTTTCTCGCCGCCGACAAAGTGGTTGAAGCGGCCGCGCTAGATAAATATTCGTACATCCGTGATGCGCATTTGCAACGTCGCAGAAACTTGATCTATGACGGAAATCCGCCGCGCGAGAGCGAAGACGGTGCGAGCACAATTGATATTGACATCGATCACAACGCGACGCTTGCCTATCAGGCAAATGCGCCTGACATTGCGAGTGAAGACGCAATCGCCGCAAGTAAATAGGCGGTCACTAGCGCAGTATTGATTGTCACGTTTCGTTCATGTGCTGCCATTTTTGGTAGCTTTAAGGAAAATAAATAATGAAGCTGGTCACCTGCATTCTCACCTTGACGAGTCTTGTCGCGCTTTCTATGAACGTTAGCGCGGAGGAAATCGCGCCGGATACTTTGATTCGCAATGTTTCCAACGAGGTGTTGGATATCGTGCGCAAAGACAAAGATATTCAAGCGGGTCACACCGGTAAAGCGATTGACTTGGTTGAGTCCAAAGTCTTGCCGCATTTCAATTTCATGCGAATGACGCAGCTTGCTGTGGGCAAAGATTGGCGTCAGGCCAGTAGTGAGCAACAAAAAACCTTGGCAGGCGAATTTCATACTTTGTTGGTTCGTACCTATTCCAAAGCCTTGTCGGAATATCGGAATGAGAAAATCACTTTCAAACCGATGACCCTCAAACCCGAAGATACCGACGCACGGGTTCGTACGGAAATTTCGCAAGCCAACGGTGGCAAACCGATTGGTCTCGATTATTTCATGGAGAAATCGCCGAATGGCTGGAAAGTTTATGACATCGAGATTGGTGGCGTGAGCTTGATTACCAACTATCGCGAAACCTTTGGTAGCGAAATTCGCCGTAGTGGAATTGACGGTCTAATCAAATTATTGCAGTCAAAGAATCTGGCCAACGAAGGGGCTGCTGCAAAAAAATGATTCAGATTAGTGGTGCACAGGCGCAGGTTTCTGGATTGATGACGATTGCCGCTGCAAGCGAATTGCTTATCGCGGGTCGTGACGCGATAGCAGGTGCTACGGTTGGCGCCGCACAAACCTTCGATTTGTCGGCCGTTACCGAAGTGGATTCGGCTGGGCTGGCAGTGATGTTTGCATGGTTGCGTGAAGCAAAAAAGCGCAACGTGGAATTGACGTTTTGCAACTTACCCAAGAGCCTTAACTCCCTCGCGGCGGTGTATGACGTTGCAGCCTTGTTGCCACAGACCTAAGCTGCACGGCTTCATTTATGGTGGCATTGGTAGCAATTCGCGTGTCAAGGGTTTCAAAGCATTTTGGTGCGCTGAAGGCTCTGGATGAAATCAATCTGGAAATTCCTCAAGGCGAATTTTTTGGTTTGCTTGGCCCCAACGGTGCGGGCAAAACCACATTGATTTCGACCCTCGCCGGCTTGACGCGTCCGACGGCGGGCAAGATTTCGGTGATGGGCTTCGATGTCCAAACCGATTATCGACAAGCGCGCAGACAGCTCGGTGTGGTGCCGCAAGAACTTGTGTTCGATCCATTTTTTACCGTGCGCGAAACACTCAAAATCCAATCCGGATATTTTGGTGTCAAGAACAACGATGCGTGGATAGATGAAATTCTTGAAAATCTGGATCTGACCAGCAAGGCCAACGCCAACACGCGTACGCTGTCCGGCGGCATGAAACGTCGTGTGCTGATTGCGCAGGCGCTAGTACATCGGCCGCCGGTAATCGTGCTCGACGAACCAACTGCCGGTGTCGACGTGGAATTGCGTCAAACCCTGTGGCGCTTCATTCGTCGCCTCAATACCGATGGCCATACTATCGTGTTGACTACGCACTATCTTGAAGAAGCCGAGAGCTTGTGCACTCGCGTAGCCATGCTCAAAGCCGGACAAATTGTGTTACTCGACAGCATGGAAAATGTGCTGCGTCAAGTATCGTCACACACGCTCAGAGTCAAATTGGATAGCCCGCCACCTGCATCTTTGGCCTTGAGTGAAGAAGCCGGCGGTGCCTGGTACGCCGCGCCATTTCGACAGTTTGATGAAGTCGAACCACTGCTCGCTCGCTTGCGTGAAGCGGATTGCGCAGTG
>JANYAW010000245.1 GCA_025361105.1 Rhodocyclaceae bacterium
CCCGCTGGCAGCAAGCGACAAGCTGTCTGAACACTACGTCGCGGGCATTTCTTGCGCGCACTGCTACGCCACTCGAACCGCCGCGCAAAAAGGCGCTGCAGCCGAACGACAAAAACAAGTTGCGCTAGCCGAGCAAAGACAAATGGCGCACATCGGCAGCCCGATGCCTTCAAAGGCAAAACCCGAATGAGCGCGCTACGCTGGCTGATCATCGCCGCCATCATCAGCGCGATTAGTGCGTGCAGCAAGCCACCAGAACAAGCTTTGCCACGCGGCACCCGTGTGCTCGCGCTTGGCGATAGCCTCACTGCCGGCAACGGAGTGCTGCCCACAGAAGCCTGGCCCGCGCTGCTCGCGGCAAACACGGGGTGGGAAATTATCAATGGCGGTGTAAGTGGTGATACCAGCGCGGGTGGGCTTGCGCGCTTGCCCGAATTGCTCGACGAACACGCACCAAGGCTAGTGTTCGTCAGCCTCGGTGGCAACGATATGTTGCGCCGCGTGCCGCAAGCAGAAACCGTCGCCAATCTGAATCGCATACTTGATTTAGTTCAGGCCAAAGGTGCAAAAGCTGTGCTGTTAGCCACACCGAAGCCTTCCATAACCGGCGCAGTTTTTAGCAGCCTCTCGGCCGCCGAGTTCTATCGTCCGATTGCCGACGCGCACAAGATTCCGCTGATAGAGAATGCATTGCCGGACGTGCTCTCGGATACGAAACTGAAAGTCGACGCACTGCATCCCAATGTGGCGGGACATATTCTGCTGACCAAGAAAATCACCGAGGCACTTAAAGACATCGGTTATGTCCGCTGAATTATCGAGCGATAGAGTCGTCGTACTCGATACCAACGTGTTGGTCTCACTCTATGTATTCGCCGACAGCCGTTTTGCGCCCTTGCGTAGCCACATCGAAGCGGGGCGCTGGCAAGCGGTGACTAACGAAGCTTGCCTCGCCGAATTCGTGCGCGTACTGAACTATTCCATGTTCAATCTGTCCAGCGCCGCGCAAATCGCCGCACTCACTGAATATCAAAACGTGGTGCACATCATCGCCACGCCAGCACAATCCGCGACGCGCGTTTTGCTGCCACGTTGCACTGATGCCGACGATCAGAAATTTTTAGAACTTGCTCGCGACAGCAGTGCCAAATGTTTAATCACCAGTGACAAAGCATTGCTGAAATTATCACGGCGACTGATGAAATCTGGCATGTTCCACGTCATCACGCCGAGCGCGGCGTTGGCGGAAATATCGCCCGCTTAAGCCGGCGCACTCAAGCTCACCAGTTGGTGCTGGTGACACGCCGCCAACAAACCGCTTACGGCTTTTGTTTGATCACTGTGCCCGCAATGCCCGCTTGCGATAGGCGCTCACGCGCCGCATTCATTTCTGCGGCATTGGCAAACGGGCCGACGCGAACACGTTGCATGGTGCCTTTGTTAGGAATGTCGACTTCTTGAACCACCGCGTCAAATCCGGTTAGCGCAAGCTTGGCTTTCAGGTTTTCTGCATCGGCAGCTTTCTGAAACGCACCGAGTTGTAAGTACAGCAATTCTGCAACGACTGGCGGCTCGGTGCTGGTTGGCGGTGTCGCGGTCGTTGTCGCCGCAGGGGCGACATTGGTCGGTGCCGCCGGTGAATTAGTTGCCGCCGTTTTGCCTTCCAAAATCCCGTAAAAATCCAAGTGCTGCTTTTCCGGCACGGTGCCACCGGGTTTGCCCGGAAGCGCCAAAGGTGTCGCCGTTTGTCCGTTCCCATTCGCCGGGTTGGGTTTGCTCGCGCCTTCGTATTTATCCTGAAACGGCAGCGCGGCCTTGTTGAGAAACAGCACCACGCCAAGCGATATCAAAATACCTAATACGAGGCCGATAAAAATTCCCAACAAAGTCCCGCCGCCACTCTTGGCGGGCGTGTTTGAGGGTTGTTTTGCATAGGCTGGATTGTTCATAAATTACATACTCACTGGTTGAGATACGCCTAACAACGACAAGCCATTGCGCAGCACGTGACGGGTCGCGACAGCCAGCACCAGTCTTGCATTGCGGGTGGCGAGGTCGTCGACCAACACACGTTCCGCGTTGTACCACGCATGAAATGCGCCTGCCAAATCTTTGAGATAAAACGCCAAGGAATGCGGCGCAAAATCCTTCGCCGCGTTTTGAAT
>JANYAW010000195.1 GCA_025361105.1 Rhodocyclaceae bacterium
AGCGCGCATGCTGCTTAAAGCAGTGCTCCAAAATACCGACGTGTGGCTACTCGCGCATGACGATGCAGTTTTGGGTACTGAGCAACAGCTGGCGTTCGTGACCAGTGTCGAACGCCGCGTCGCGGGCGAACCCATTGCCTACTTGCTCGGACGACGTGAGTTTTATGGGCGCGAATTTTTGGTTTCGCCAGCAGTTTTGATTCCGCGCCCCGAAACCGAAATGCTCGTCGACATCGCGAAAGCATCAGTTGGTGCTGATGACACGCCGTCAAAACCCTCAACCCTCGACCTGGGGACCGGCAGCGGTTGCATTGCAATTAGCGTCGCGCTCGAATGTGCAAGCACTTGCGTAACCGCCGTCGACGCATCTATCGACGCACTCAAGATCGCCATCGAAAACGCCAAACAATTGAACGCGACGGTGGAGTTCATCCACGGCGATTGGTTTAGCGCCTTGGAAAATCGACGCTTCCACATCATCGTCAGCAATCCGCCCTACATCGCCAATGGTGATTCGCACTTGGCGCAGGGCGATCTGCGCTTCGAGCCAGCACAGGCGCTTTCCAGCGGTGACGATGGCTTGGTTGCTCTAAGAAAAATTATCGCGACTGCGCCGATTTATCTACATCCCAATGGCATGTTGGCAGTCGAGCACGGCTACGACCAAGCCGACGCTGTGCACAAATTATTTGTCGCTGCCGGATTTCACGACATGGCGCAACAGCAAGATTTGGCGGGCATCATGCGCCTGACTTGCGGGCGCATGCGCGCCGCACCGACGAACGCCCCAATCGCCACAACGAAGTAATTTCAGCAGCACGAGCAGCGTGTAGCGGGTCGCTCGCATCGCGCGTTCGTGGATGTTTTGGCAATGTGTCGATGCGATCTATCACTTGCAAATCAGCTTCGGAAATCCACGCCAGCAATTCATCACGCGAGCGCAATCCAAAATGTTCAGCCAAGTCGGACAGGATTAACCAGCCTTCGCCATCGACTTCCAAGTGATCCACCAAGCCGCTCAAAAATCCACGCAACATGCGGCTATCAGGGTCGTACACGGCGTGCTCTAACCGTGAGCTCGGCAGCGCTGGAAGCCACGGCGGATTACACACTATCAATGGCGCACAATACGGCGGGAACAAATCGGTTTGCAGCACCGTCACTTGGTTTTTCATACCAAGTCGCTCAATATTTTCCTGCGCACAAGCTATCGCACGCGCATCCAAATCTGTCGCCACCACACTTGTCACGCCACGTCGTGCCAAGATCGCCGCCAGCACACCGGTGCCCGTTCCGATGTCGAATGCCAGTGTTTTCGATGGCAGCGGCGCGTTAGTAACCAAATCAAGATATTCATTTCGTACCGGCGCAAACACGCCGTAATGCGGATGAATTTTTTTCCCAAGCGCGACAACTTTCACGCCATTCTTTCGCCACTCATGCGCACCAATCGCGCCGAGCAATTCGCGTAACGACATGACATACGGCTCGGGTGACGCACCAAACGCTTCGGTGCAAGCGGCGCGCACATCGGGTGCACGGCGCAAAGACAATTGGTGACCCACATTGAACTGCAACAACAACATCCCCAACAATCGCGCCCGCCGTGCTTGCTGCTGACGCCCGCGATGAAAAATTGCTTGCGGCATCAGCGTGCCCACCTCATCCATTCGTCGCGCTGCCTGCTTGTCAATCCGCCGCGCCATCGCCAACATCAATTGCCGCGCATTTTGAAAATCCCCGCGCCACAACAGCGCCGTGCCTTCGCACGCCAAGCGGTAAGCCGCATCGGCGGTGGTTTTATCGTCGGCGATGACGATGCGTGTCGGAGGGGCGGCGACACTCTCGGAGCGCCAAAGCGCCGTCATTGAAGCGCCATCTTCAACCCAATTTATCGTGGTCGGCAAAACTACGACTTCTTCAGTTGGTGCTGGTGACACGCCGTCATAGGTTCTTATGCCTGCCTTGTCTCAGCACAAGGTTGAAAGCGTGCAACTGCGAATGCGGCTGCACTTAATCATTGTTAAACGCAAGACGTAGTGGGAATATCCCGAGACAAGAAATTCCGCCGCATTTCGCAGGCTTGAACTTGATATTCATCGCAGCTTTCTCGGCAATCTCCTGAATTTGTTGATCGGGTGACGCGAGCACTGAAACCGTCACGGCGTTGCCATCCGCACCCACCGTTATGTGCATGGCTAGCAGACCCACGGTCATTCGTTTTCCTTGCGCCTTGGAAAGCGGAAAGTAGAGAGCGCCAAGCCCTTTTTCTGGATATGGCGGCTCGTCGTCAATTTTTGTTGCGTCGTAGAACGCACGAACTCGCTCACGGTACTGGACGGGCAAGCGATCATATGACTTCCACATCACGGCAAACCAGTCATCCCGCGATGGCACCTTGGCGATGCCATTTTGATTGTCGTAGGCAAATGCAACGAGCGGTCGGCCGTGCGAATCTGACAGGATCCAAAGATATTCCAACTTTACCCATGCTTTCACCGTTTCTCCATCTTGCTTTGCAGGGTTGAACTTGCATCGCCGCAATGCTTCAAGCGCCGCTTCATCGAGTCGATAAAACCCTGAAGATTCACTGACCTTGCCGTCGATCACTGTGCCACCAGAATCAATCAACAAATTCAATGTTGAAAGACCACTCTCACCCTCGCGCACGGACTCGGGTGGATAACTCGGCGCGACACACGACTTAGCAATAGCCTTTGGTCGCAGGGTGACAGGCAGCACGAACTGATCGGACGCCGCCGCAGGTACCGATGTTGACTCATCGGCCAGCGCGATTTTTGGAGCAAGTGCGAGTGCCGTCACTGTTCCAAATATTGCGGTAATCAATTTTGAATTCATCCATGCATCTTTTTTAGAGCAATCGTCTCAGTTGGTGCTGACGACACGCCGTTAAAACAGCCCTTTCACCCAGGCAATCGACTTGCCGATAAAGATCATGCTTTTAAGTTTGAATAGCGCCATTGAATCACCGTCTTCCAGCGCTTCCGGGCCGCAGCGTGGGTCGGAGCGTTGTAATGCGCCGGTCATTTTGTGATCGATGGGAATTGGCTCGCAACCGTGAGTGGTTTCACACACGAAGTCCCAGGGTTCGCGGGCGGGGACGTGGCAGGCGAAGCAGTTTTTGCCGAAGCGGTTGTTCACTTCCGCAAAGCCGCGCTTGCCGATTTTTGATCCACTCGCACTGACTTCCAATTCAAAAAATTCCCAATCATTGGTCGCCGGGCTAAAGCCTGGTTCGCGTTTGACCATGACTTCGGTCGGCACCAATTGCACTAGCGAACCGGTCGGATACGGCGCGCCTTTCGGTGCGTTGGCGGCGGCCAATGTGCCGGCTTTGTCGCCCAGCAAATTGTCCACGTAGAACTGCCGCACGGGGGTCATTTGGCGGATGCATTTGAAGGTGCTGTCGTCGACTTTGACTACCAGCGGAGGCGCTGCTGGTGTGGCCAGTGTGGCCGGAGCCGCAGGTGGCACAGCGGGAGGAGCGGTGGCTTGTGCGCTCGCCGCAATACCGACGATTAGTCCCGTCAGCAAACTGGCTGCAATCGTTTTGGCTTGCGTGAATGTGGTGCTTCTGCTCATCTTGCACTCCTCGGTTTTAAGATTCGTTTTAGGATTCTTTTGTCGCTACGAATAAGCGCTACTGTATTCGATGTGTCGCTGTCGTGGCGACTCGTAGTAAGTTACCGTGTGTCGGCTTGCGATGGCGAGACGATTTTCTGGGCAGCACGTTCCATAAGGTGAGGATTGCAAATGACCAACAAGATAAATGTCGCCGCGTCGGAAGTGCAAGTGAATGATCATATCTACAACGGCACCGGCACCAACGCGCATCCCACTTTCGCTTGGGAGACAGTGACGGACGCACGTCTGGAGGATGGCCTGGTTTTGTTAATCACCGGCAATGTCAAAGGCCCGCATGGTGAATTCTGGCTGGAGCCGGATGAAGAAATTACCGTGATTCGCTATCCCGTTGTGGCGGCCGCAGTGGCCGCGCCGAGCAAGACGAAAGCCAAACACGGACATCACTAAACCTTGCTAGTGCAAAAAAATGGGGATCGAAATCCCCATTTTTGACAATGCTCATGAGCAAAACACTGAGCTGAATCAGCCTTCGTATTTGAACGACATCGACACGCGCGCACGATACGCGACGACTTTGCCGTTGTCGATTTTCATGTCCAGCTTGACAACTTCGGCAACGCGCATATCGCGCAAAGTTTTCGATGCCGATTCGACCGCAACGCGTGCAGCATCTTCCCACGAGACCGCACTCGAGCCGACAATTTCAACAATTTTATAGACCGCGCTTTCACTATCTTTGCTAACGGATTTTTTCGCAGCAGGTTTCTTGGTCATGATTTCCTCCGTGATCCGGTTAGATAAACTGAGTCAGTCCTCAGTGCAATCATCTTAGTTCATTGGGTATGCGCAAAGGCGTTTTGTCCGCTTCAGTATTCAGCATGATGAGTGCACACTGCACGCCAACGTGCACCTTGGTGCGACGGCGCGTGGCCAGCACCAAGTGGTGTGTGCCTCATCAGTACGGTCAGACCAATCGCCGCCGCGCCACCTGAAGCAGCAGCAAAGCCGCACCCGTCCAAGCGACCACCGGCAACCAGTGCACCGCCAACGGCAGCGCCTGCGGTACGCCGCTCAAACTGATCGCAATCCGCCCCAGCGTCCCCAGCGCCAGCACGCAAAAGAACAGGCTGGTGTAGCGGCCTTCTGCACCGGCGCGTCCGCTGGCTGCGGCAAGTCCAATGCCATTGGCCATGGTCAACGCCCAGCCCACACCGGCCAGTGCATGGGCGATGACGAGTGAAGCGACGCTTTCCGCAATGCTGCTGGCGACCAAAGACAGCGCGCCAATCAGACAACCGAGCGCAGCGCTGCGAGCGTCACCGAATCGCTTGGCGAGCGTGCTGGTAGGCAATAGGCCGAAAGTGAATCCGACCCAGAACACCGGCAACAACATGGGTAACAGCGTTGGCAACAGCGCCGCGTCGGCAACCCGTTTGATTTGCGCCGCAGCGTTGATCGCCACATGCAACTGAAAACCCAGCGCGGCGAGCAGCAAAGCAGCCATCATCAGCAATGCCGCTGGCGACGTGAACGGCAGCGGAATGCCCGTCCCGCGATCGGATGGCGCGAGCCGAGTTAGTTGTCGCTCGGCCCACACCAGCCCACCGCTACTGACCAAAATCGCCGCGCTGGCAAGCGCAAAGGGCAATGCCGGATTGATGCCTTTGAGCGTTAATCCGAGATACGGTGCGAGCGCCGAAGCCAGCGCCAAGCCAAATAATTGCAACGCCGCCTGTCGTGGTTGCTCCGCTTTGGCGGCATAGCTGCCCAGCAGCGCGAAGGGTGGTGCGCGCAGCGCAGCGGAAGTCGCGACCCAGGTGATCGTCAACGCCAAGAACACGCCACCACCGAAGCCACTTGCGGTGGGCATCAACAGCATGGCGAGTGATGAAACAGCAGTAAGGACTAGCAACATCGGGCCGATGCGCCTCAAGCCAGCACGCGCACGGTCGACCGCCAACCCCATCGCAAGGTCGGCAAAAGCGAAGATCAATTGATCGAGCGCAAGCACCCACGGCGTCCACGATTTGTCGACACCCGCCCGCGCCAGAAGCTCGGGCAAGAACAAAACATAAACCGTCCAACCGAGCGCGAAGAAACACTGAATGACGGCGAAGTAGATCGCGATGCGGCTGGCTATGGTGGCTTGCATTGGGCGATTGTAGTGTGGGTAGGTGACGCTGGCATTGGCAAAAAGGTTTGGACTCGCCATGCTTGGAAGTCGCAGTTGCGACAGCGTGTTATCAGCACCAACTGGCGGTTTGACTATTGTCTTTCTGACAAAATATCCATATGGATATAATGCGTAAATGAAAGCAAATGAGCTTCGGCCATTGGAATGGGTAGCCTCAGCAAAGAAAGATCTACTATCGATGCCAGACGGTGTAATTGATCTTGTCGGTTATGCATTGCACTTGGCACAGAGCGGCCTCAAACACCACCAGGCGAAGGTGTTGAAAGGTTTCGGTTCTGCTGGTGTATTGGAAGTAGTTGAAGACGACGATGGAAGTACCTATCGCGCGGTCTATACCGTTCGGTGTAAGAACGCCGTGTATGTGCTTCACTGTTTTCAAAAGAAATCAAACAAAGGAATCGCAACACCGAAGCACCACATGGATGTCGTCGAGGCACGATTGAAGTTGGCAAAGCAACATTCAGAAGGAGTGAAAAAATGAAAGATATCGAACGAGGAAGTACCAACGTTTATGCTGATCTCGGCATCGAGAACGCAGACGAGATGCTGGTCAAAGCGCAATTGGCGACCAAGATTGGCGAAATCATCAAACAACGCAACTTGACTCAGGTCGAAGCAGGTCAGCTACTTGGTATTCCGCAACCCAAGCTCTCGAACATGCTACGCGGCCAGTTTCGCGGAATTTCTGAAACGAAAATGATCGAGTGCCTTACTCGGCTCGGGCGCAATGTGCAGATTGTGGTCAAGGCCGCGCCGCGCTCGAAGTCTGCTGGGCAGGTATCGGTGGTGTTTGCTTGAATCTTCTATTTTCCCGATAACGCCTCGCGATGCAGATGCCGCTTCAGTCACAGAGATTTATGTTGTCAATGAGGGCCGTTCACCTTCAGTGCCTAGATCGGGACGGCTTAGTGATTCCAAACGCGTACGCGAGTGGCTTCATACGGCAAGAAGCTGAAGGCAGATTTCTTTACACGTGCTGGCATTTTGTAACTGGCTTCAACATGCATGACCTAAAAATTGGCCACCAGTTACCAAATCGAATGTCACTAAAGATCACCCTTCAAAATGTCGAGAGACGCGATCCGGGCACGACTGTCATCGGCGGCAATCAATCGCTGATCGCTCCTCTTTACGATACAACTCAGACACCACCAATGCCACTGTGGAATCAAGATAAGCAGGACATTCCACAGGCCGATCTAAATGCCATCAATCTGCGCGTTCCGTTCTGGCATGACGCGGTAAAACTCCGATTGCCCGATGACCTTCATTTATCCGAAATGCAAACCCTTGCGGAAAGCGAACACAGAGCCCACATGCTTACTCCTGGCGACAGAATTTTCATCGTGGGATTCCCTTACGGATATAGTGCTCTCGGAATGAATCAGCCAACACCGATTGTGTTAACACGCCATGTTGCGGCGGTTCGCGTTGATGGTAGGCAACGGGAGGTTTTGCTTGATGGCGCTGGTGCGCGTGGCATGTCGGGATCGCCAGTTTTTGTGGAAACTCAGACGGATATTCTGCTCATTGGTTTGTACACTGGCCTGATCTACCCAGATCACAGTCTTGAAAGAAATGACAGAGTTACGGCATTAGGTACATGTTGCGACCTTACCCTTTGCTGGCCCCACATGCCGTTGATGTAGCGCCTTCCGTCGATGCTCTTAGTCAATCAAAACCAGCGCCAACGGCGTATCGCCAGCACCAACTGGTAAATTCAACTTGCCACACAATCAGCTTCGACCCAATCCAGATTAGAGGCAGTCGTACCTATCGCCGAAATCACTCAACGTTCACATCGCCTTAGCGCAGTGGAAGGGTGCAAGGAATATCTCTGGCACGCTGCAATGTAGTGAGTAGATTGGGCTTCTGGATTCCCGACTTCGCGGGAATGACAGATAGTGTGGCTTGATTGGCGTGTCTCCGGTCTCTTCAACTACTC
>JANYAW010000238.1 GCA_025361105.1 Rhodocyclaceae bacterium
CGAGCTTCATCGAATGGTTCGCCGACGAAGCGCGCCGTATCTACGGCGAAACCATTCCGCAACACGCCACGGATAAACGCCTGCTGGTCATCAAGCAGCCGATAGGGGTCACCGCCGCGATCACGCCGTGGAATTTCCCCAACGCGATGATTACGCGCAAAGTTGGCCCGGCACTTGCCGCCGGTTGCGCGATGATTATCAAACCCGCGTTGGAGACTCCGCTGTCTGCATTGGCCTTGGCGGTGCTGGCCGAGGAGGCAGGCATTCCGGCGGGGCTGATGTCCATCCTCACCGGGCACAGTCGGCAAATTGGCGGCGAAATGTGCGCCAATCCCATTGTCGCCAAACTATCTTTCACCGGCTCCACCGAGGTGGGTCGCGTGTTGATGCGGCAATGCGCCGACACCATCAAAAAAATGTCATTGGAGCTTGGTGGCAACGCGCCATTTGTAGTGTTCGACGATGCCGATTTGGACTCGGCCGTCGAAGGCGCGTTAATTTCTAAATTCCGCAATGCCGGACAAACCTGCGTCTGCGCTAATCGCTTGTTTGTGCAGGCCGGCGTGTATGAAGAATTCGCCAAAAAGCTCGCCGCGAAAGTGCAGACACTCAAAGTCGGCAACGGCATGGAGGACGGCGTGACCCAGGGTCCGCTGATCAACATGGAGGCGATTGCGAAAGTTGAAGAACATGTCAGTGACGTTCTTGCAGGCGGCGGCACAGCCATCGTCGGCGGCAAACGACACCAACTCGGCGGTACATTCTTCCAGCCCACGGTACTCACCGGTGTGACGGCGGACATGAAAATATTCCGCGAAGAAACTTTCGGTCCGGTCGCACCGCTATTCAAATTCAGCACGGAAGCCGAGGTTATAGAACTCGCCAATCGCACCGAATTCGGATTAGCGTCTTACTTTTACAGCCGAGACATTGGCAGAATATTCCGCGTGAGTGAGGCGCTCGAATATGGCATGGTCGGCGTGAACACGGGCTTGATTTCAACTGCTGAAGCGCCGTTTGGCGGCGTTAAACAATCCGG
Organism: Rhodocyclaceae bacterium; assembly: GCA_025361105.1. Lineage (GTDB taxonomy): Bacteria > Pseudomonadota > Gammaproteobacteria > Burkholderiales > Rhodocyclaceae > JADKHX01. The sequence continues at coordinate 1,040 of JANYAW010000238.1, forward strand.
CCTCGGCCGCGAAGGCTCGCATCACGGCATCGATGAATATCTGGAAGTGAAATACATTTGCCTCGGCGACATAAATAAGTAGAGGAACCACCATGAACGCTCCAACCCCAGATTGGCATGCCCGCGCTGCCGCTGTCAAAGTTGATGGCCGTTGCTTGATTAACGGACGGCGTGTCGTCAGCACCAACTCACAAACTTTCGATTGCATCTCGCCGCTGAACGGCAAGTCCTTGGGACAAATTGCACGCGGCAGTTCTGCAGATATCGACCTCGCGGTCGCCGCCGCGCGGCGCGCTTTCAATGCCCGAACATGGGCCGGCCAGTCGCCGTCAGCGCGCAAGAAAGTCCTGCAACGCTTTGCCGAAAAAATGCTCGCCCACACCGATGAGTTGGCGCTGCTCGAAACCTTGGACATGGGCAAGCCGATCAAGAACAGTCTCGCTGCCGATGTGCCCGGCTCGGCCAATTGCATCGCTTGGTATGCGGAAGCCATCGACAAAATTTACGGCGAAATTGCACCAACGGGCGACAACGCGCTAGCACTTATCGAGCGCGAGCCGATGGGCGTGATTGGTGTCATCGTGCCGTGGAATTACCCGATGTTGATGGCAGCATGGAAACTCGGTCCGGCGCTCGCCACCGGCAACAGCGTGGTGCTCAAACCCTCAGAAAAATCGCCGCTCACGGCATTGCGACTGGCCGAGTTGGCATTGGAATCAGGACTGCCCGAAGGCGTCTTCAATGTGGTGCCCGGCTTTGGACCGGAGGCGGGCGAGGCACTCGCTTTGCATATGGATGTCGATGCCATAGGTTTCACCGGCTCGACGCGAGTGGGCCGAAAAATGTTGGAGTACGCCGGACGATCAAACTTGAAGCGCGTGTACAACGAACTCGGCGGCAAATCGGCTAATTTGATTTTTGCCGATTGCGACAATTTGGATCGCGCCGCTGCGACCTCGGCCGGTAGTATTTTTTACAACCAAGGCGAATCCTGCAACGCGCCGTCGCGCTTGTTCGTGCAAGAGTCAATTGCCGATGAATTTGTACAACGCATCGTTGCGCAAACGCCTGACTATGCAGCAGGCGACCCACTCGACACAGCCACCGAACTTGGCGCGCTGGTCGACGCCGGACAAATGCAAACGGTGCTCGGCTATATCGAAGCAGGCAAAAATGAAGGCGCGAAATGCGTCGCTGGTGGCAAGCAAACGCGAATGGAATCCGGCGGCTATTTTGTCTCGCCGACGGTGTTTGACGGTTGCACCAACGACATGAAAATCGCCCGCGAAGAGATTTTCGGACCGGTGCTTTCCATCATTCGTTTCAAAGACGAAGCAGATGCTGTGGCAATGGCCAATGATTCAAATTACGGGTTGAACGCTGCCGTGTGGAGCGGCAATTTGTCGCGTGCCCATCGTGTCGCCCGCGCGCTGCGCGCAGGCACCGTGCATGTCAATTCCTATGACGAAGACGACATCACTGTACCCTTTGGCGGCTACAAACAATCCGGCAACGGGCGTGACAAATCACTGCATGCGATGGAAAAATATACCGAGCTGAAAACGGTTTGGATAAGGATAGAGCAATGAATGCCCACGTCGATATGAAACCCAGCAACGCCGATCTGCATCAACGCCGTCTCGCCGCCACACCACGCGGCATTGGCGTGATGGCCGACTTCTTCGTCGACCGCGCTGAAAATGCCGAGCTATGGGATGTTGAAGGTCGTCGCTATATCGACTTCGCCGGTGGTATCGCCGTACTCAACACCGGCCACCGCCATCCCAAAGTGGTTGCCGCACTGAAGGCTCAAGCC
>JANYAW010000284.1 GCA_025361105.1 Rhodocyclaceae bacterium
GCATCATCGAAGTTGGTCCGCGTGACGGCCTGCAAAACGAAACGCACAAAGTCAGCACCGCGACCAAGATTGAATTGATTCATCGACTCGGCGATGCGGGGCTCAAATCCATAGAAGCGACTGCATTTGTGTCACCAAAATGGGTGCCGCAAATGGCCGATGCAGCCAAAGTAATGGCTGGCATACAGCGTCTGGCAGGCGTTGGCTATCCGGTGCTCACACCAAACATGCGCGGGCTGGAAGCTGCGCTGGCGGCAGGTGCCAAAGAAATCGCGGTATTCGGCGCGGCCTCCGAAACTTTCTCGCAAAAAAATATCAATTGTTCGATAGCCGAATCGCTGGAGCGTTTCCGCCCGATGGTTGTCGCCGCTAAAGAAGCCGATGTCAAAGTGCGCGGTTATGTTTCCTGCGTGCTCGGTTGCCCGTATCAAGGCGAGATCGCGCCGACCGCCGTGGCCGAAGTCGCCCACGCATTATTCGATATGGGTTGCTACGAAATTTCCTTGGGCGACACCATCGGCAGCGGTACGCCAGAGAAAACCAAAGTGATGATAGAGGCAGTGGCGCGACGCGTGCCGCTGAAAAAATTCGCCGGACATTTCCACGACACCTGGGGCATGGCAATCGCCAATATTTATTCGGCATTGCAACTCGGCGTGTCAGCCTTCGATAGTTCTGTCGCCGGCCTGGGTGGCTGTCCTTACGCGGCAGGTGCTTCGGGCAATGTGGCGACCGAAGATTTGGTCTGGCTGCTCAAAGGCTTGGGCATCGACAGCGGCGTGGATTTGATTTCGCTGATTGATACTGCGGAATGGATTTCCAAAGAGCTAGGCCGCGAACCCGCATCGCGCGTAGCGCGCGCGGTGATCGCCAAACGGGCCAGCGTGGCAGCGTAAGCCCATGAGTTCGCCGTGCATCGGAATTTGCCGCATCGATGATTTCAGCGGCATGTGCGAAGGTTGTGGGCGAACGATGGAAGAGATTTCCGGCTGGCCTAGTGCCAGCGAAGTCGAGCAACAACAAACGCTTGCGGAAGTTGCCGAACGTATTGCTGACGGAAGTCATGTGCCGGTGCAGTTAGAAGTCGATACACCAAAAAAATAAAATCAGTTTCTCCCCTTACAAGGGCGAGAGAAAACGGCGATCGCAGAGGAGAGTTTCATGACAATTCGTTCACCCGGCGCACGCGCGCCCCAGATTGCCAAGTCGGATTTGCCGCTGCAACGTTTCTATCATTGGGAGGCGACGACCCCCAATAAGGTGTATTTCACGCAGCCATTTGATGGCGGCAAACTGCGTGATTACACCTGGGCGCAAGTCGGCAGCGAGACCCGCAAAGTGGCGGCGTGGCTGCAAAGCCAAAGCTTTGCGCCGGGCAGCAAGATTGCCATCCTCGGCAAAAACAGCGCGGGCTGGATCATGGCTGATTTGGCCATCTGGATGGCGGGCTATGTCACTGTGCCCTTGTATCCCTTGCTCACCGCCGAGAACATTTTGCAGATCGCCAATCACAGCGAATCGGTGGCCTGCTTTGTCGGCAAACTCGATGACATTGGCTTGCTTGGCGGCGTGCCAAATGGCATGCCGATCATTGCCTTGCCACTCGCGCCTGATGCGGTGACAGCGAGCGCGCGTATAGATTGGGAAACCATCGTCGCCACCACCGAACCGCTGGCCGGTTCGCCGATTCGCGCAGGTAGCGATCTGGCCACCATCGTCTACACTTCCGGCACCACCGGCACGGCCAAGGGTGCGATGCACAGCTTCGACACGCTGGCCGCCGGTCTGCTCACGGTGGTCAATCACTCCGAACACACGGCGAATGATCGCGCCTTGTCCTATCTTCCGCTGGCGCACATCATGGAGCGCTCAGTGCTCGAGCTCAGTTCGCTGTACTTCGGCTATCAGGTTTTTTTCGCTGAATCACTGACCAGTTTTGCCGCAGATTTGCGCCGCGCACGACCGACGGCATTTATCTCGGTGCCGCGTCTGTGGTTGAAATTTCAGCAAGGCGTGCTGGCGAAAATTCCGCAGAAAAAATTAAGCCGCATGCTGAAAACGCCAGTGCTCGGTTATTTCGTGCGCAAAAAAATCGTCAAGCAATTAGGTCTCGATCAGGCCAATCTGGTCGGTAGCGGCAGCGCACCGATGGCAACAGATTTGATTGACTGGTACGCCAGTCTCGGCTTACCAATTCACGAAGGCTATGGCATGACCGAGCTTGGCTGCACCTCGCACAGTACTAAGGTTGGTGGCCATGCCCGTGGCACGGTGGGTCGCGCGGCAGATGGCGTGGATCATCGCATCGACCCGGCCACACCCAGCGCCTCCACGATCGCCTGCGGCGGCACCTGGGCGGTCTCCACCAGGATCTCCCGGATGCGGCGCGGGTCCCCGTGGGCCTGGGCCTGAGCGGCCGCCGCCACCTGTTCCGGCGCGACCAATCCCTTCTCGATGAGAATGTCGCCCATGTTCTTTTCGGGTCCGGCG
>JANYAW010000254.1 GCA_025361105.1 Rhodocyclaceae bacterium
ATCGCCTCGGCTGCGCCTGCTGGCGGAACGTAGATGACTGACACGGTTGCACCGGTTTGCGCTTTGGCATCTTTCACCGAGGAGAAAATCGGAATTCCAAACAAACTTTCACCGGCCTTTTTTGGATTGACGCCTGCCACAAAACAATTTTTTCCGTTGGCATATTCCTGACATTTCTCGGTATGAAACTGACCGGTTTTGCCAGTCATGCCTTGCGTGATGACCTTGGTATTTTTATTGATGAGTATGGACATTGTGGTTCCTTAGGCAGCGTTTAACGTGTGGCGGCGACGATCTTGGTCGCGGCATCAGCCATGGTATCGGCAGAAATAATCGGCAGCCCGGAGTCGCGCAGAATCTGCTTGCCCAGATCTTCGTTAGTACCCTTCATGCGCACCACCAAAGGCACGCTCAGCTTGGTTTCTTTGGCCGCTGCGACCACCCCCTGTGCGATGGTGTCACACTTCATGATGCCGCCAAAAATATTCACCAAAATGCCTTTCACTTTGGGGTTTTTCAGCATGATTTTGAAAGCTTCAGTGACTTTCTCGGTTGTTGCGCCGCCGCCGACATCAAGAAAGTTGGCCGGTTCAGCGCCAAATAATTTAATCGTGTCCATGGTCGCCATTGCCAGGCCGGCGCCATTGACCAGACAACCAATATTGCCGTCGAGCGAGATGTAGGCAAGATCAAATTTTGAGGCTTCTACTTCGTCGGCATCTTCCTCATCCAGATCGCGATAGGCGACGATTTCCGGATGACGATACAAAGCATTGGAATCAAAGTTGAACTTGGCGTCCAGCGCCCGAATGCCACCATTGCTTTCAAGAATCAGCGGATTGATTTCGGCCAAAGATGAATCGGTTTCCATGTAGCAGGTATAAAGTTTTTTGAGTGTATCAACCGCCTGTGCCATTGAGGCCGCAGGAATACCGATGCCCGTGCCCAGCTCAATCGCTTGTGCATCGGTCAAGCCAACGGCCGGATTAACGAACACTTTGATGATTTTTTCTGGCGTGTTATGGGCAACGGCTTCAATATCCATGCCGCCTTCGCTCGACCCCATCATGGCAACTTTTTGCGACGCGCGGTCAGTCAGCGCCGCGACGTAATACTCGTGCTTGATGTCAGCACCTTCCTCAACCAATAAGCGGCGCACTTTTTGCCCGGTCGACCCGGTCTGATGGGTCACTAATTGCATGCCGAGAATTTGTCCGGCATAGCTGCGCACTTCGTCCATGGACTTGGCGACTTTCACGCCGCCGCCTTTGCCACGGCCACCCGCATGAATTTGCGCCTTGACCACCCAGACTTTGCCGCCCAATGTTTCAGCGGCTTTGACCGCCTCGTCAACCGAGAAACACGGGATGCCGCGCGGGACGGCAACGCCGAACTTTTTCAGGAGTTCCTTGCCCTGATATTCGTGGATCTTCATGCGATTTCCTTGTTCAAAATGATGAAACGAATGTTGAAAAAACGATCAAACGATGCAGCGCATTGCCACGATAATTTTTCAAGCTATTTATTGCTGACAGACAATTCAGTGATTGGCGCGCTCATTGGCGTACTACTGCGAAACCACTTTGGATAATAGCGACGGACAGTCTCACTGGTGGTCGCCAGCGCATGACAGGAATCAAGCTGAAACGGCTTTTTGTCAGATGGCACGTCAAGTTCTTTTTTGAGACTGACAAAAGTTTGTATCGCCGCTGTGGGCAAACCAAAAGTGAGTTCGGTGAGATGCGAACAGCCATGAATTGAACCGAGTCTTGCGGTGACTTCATGTCGAAAACCCTTGACCAAATTCAAGCCGACCAGCTGATGATAGGCCGGTGTGATCGTTTCACATCCACCTGGGTAAGGCACAGCGTCAGAACTCGTAGCAACCTCAACGACATTGAATTTGCGGTCGACGGTGACGCGGATTTTCATGTCATGTATCGGCTGCCCCATTGTGCGTGGCCCCGAACCCAGCATCACATCGTGATCTTTGATGTCGGTCAATTGAGCTTCAATATCGACCAAGCCATCGTCGCGTTGCCAGCCTTGATAAACGACTTTGCGCTCGTGGAGGCGTTTACGGTTTGGGGTGGGTGGGGGAAGTGGCATGAAGGTCTATCGTTGAAAATATTAGGGCGGCACTGACACGCATTGGTAAAACATTTGACTCAATAAATCAGCGTTCGATGATAGCAGAAGGCGGCGCGCGGCCTCAGGCCAAGCTAGCGCTGGACGCGAACCTCGCCTATCGTGAATCGCGCGGCGACAAAATGCGTATCGGTTTGGCAGGAATTGGCAGCACGATTGCCGCCGCTGCCGTGGAAATCGGAAAAACCGGCGAGTGGATCAAACAACAAGGCACCGGTTAAATTGACCGATAGCATCACTCCGCTGCGCAAAGCGACCTCTTCGGCCAATGCATGGATCACCGGATTGACCGAATACAAAGACAAGCCCAAGGATCCGCTATCCCGCGCGATGCGCTCGGTGATGGCGAAACTTGCCGAGGTCGTTGAGGTCTGCACCAAATAGCTAATCGGCCCGACGTGTTCTGCGCCAAAAATATCGCCGTCTTTCATGCTGGCTTTGAGCAATAACGGCGTGCGCAATTTCGCCTGCGGCCATTGTGGATGTTGCAAAGTAATGGACGGTCGCAAGACATTGCCGTTGATCGATGCCTCATCTTGTATTGTGTCCAAAGTAGCTAATGTTGATGGGAATTGAATTGCCCCCAAGACTTCTGCCGCCCGTGCCGAATCATCGAGCAATCGTCCTACCGCAAAACTTAAATCGCGGCCAAGTTGCTCCGGTGGAATCAAACCTTCGGGCGTTTTCACGCCTTCGTTGGATACCAAAATAGTTTGCGTGCGCGTCGGCAATTGCCCCGACGAAAGTGACACCGCAAACGCCAGATTCCGCAGCATGCCTTTGTAGTCGTCGGTCGATTCGACCACCACGCAATTCACACTGCTCTTTTGCGTGAACACCACCGCTTGTCGTGCGCTGGTTTCCAGCCATTCGCCAAACTCCGAATGACCGGTGTAATCAATGATGCGGATCTCGGGTTTGAGCGCCAATTCGCGCCCTGCCGGTGCGTTGGCATCGTCGACCAACAAGCTGACCAGATTCGGATCAAAGCCCGCTTCTTTTAATGTTTGCCGTATCGCCGCGACAGTAATTGCCAATGGCAACACGGCATTCGGATGCGGTTTCACGATCACCCCGTTGCCGGTCACCAAGCTGGCGAAAAGCCCCGGATAAGCACTCCAGTTGGGCAAGGTTGCGCAACCTATCACCAGCGCCACGCCGCGCGGCACGATGCTGAATTTTTTCTCCAATACCGTCGGCGGATTGGCGTTCGCCGCCGTGCCGTGCGAACGTTCCCAGCGCACCGATGGCGGCAATTGCGTCATCACTCGCCAGGCATTGGCGATGGCTTCCAAGCCGCGTTCCTGCGCGTGCGGCCCGGCCATTTGAAATGCCATGGTGAAGGCTTGGCCGGTAGTGTGCATCGTCGCGTGGGCGATTTCCGGGCTGGCGGCATTGAGTCTATGCAAAGCTTCAATCAGCACTCCAGCGCGGGTGTCGGGTGTGGCTTTGGCCCATGCGGTCATTGCAACTTTGGCCGCCGCAATCAAGCTGTCATCGCTGCAACGCGGGTAAGTAATCGACAATGGCAAGCCATAGGGCGAATGTTCTTCGCCGCAACGTCCGCTTACGCCAGGCTGATCGAGATAAAACTGCGCACCGCGATAGGCTTCAAATGCCTCGCGCCCACTTTCAAATGCGTTGTCACCATAAGCGCGATAGCTTTCGGGATAGGCGCTCCAAAATCCACGCGTGCCAATCGCCGCAACCGCCTGCTGCAACAGGCCTTGGTGTCGTTCATACATCGGATGCGGCATAAACACGTTCTCCCAAGCGCTGGTGAATTTTTCGCCACCGTTTCGCCACCGATGTGACGGGCATCAAACCAATGACCGACAATTTACTCCGTTCGAGCCTCTGCCAACAGTGCCCGACGACCGCATTCGCTGATTTAATTCGGATTTTCTGCCACGGTAGAATCAAAAATCACACAGCCGTTGGCTGGCGCATGGAGTAAATTGTCGGTCATTGGTTTGATGCCCGTCACATCGGTGGCGAAACGGTGGCGAAAAATTCACCAGCGCTTGGGAGAACGTGTTTATGCCG
>JANYAW010000295.1 GCA_025361105.1 Rhodocyclaceae bacterium
CTGGTGATGTGGCTGGGTGTTTCGCGCGAACAGTTCGTGCAGGTCAAAGTCGAGAAGCAAGAAGCGGTCGTTTGACTTTTCGCTATCTGGCGCAGGCGGCGGTTGATACGGCAGTCGTTCAATAGCCTCGCTTTGAGGCCTGAGCCAGATAGCGAAAAGTCAAACGACCGCTTCTTGCTTCTCGACTTTGACCTGCACGAACTGTTCGCGCGAAACACCCAGCCACATCACCAGTGGACTCGCCACCAACACCGATGAGTAGATACCAAACAAGATACCGATGGTGAGCGCCAGCGCGAAGAAATGCAGCGTTGGACCGCCGAAAATCAGCATTGAGGTGACCATCATTTGCGTCGAACCGTGGGTGATGATGGTGCGCGAAATGGTGCTGGTAATAGCATGGTCAAGCACTTGCGGCGTGGTCAATCCGCGTTTCTTTTTGAAGGTCTCGCGGACTCGGTCAAATACCACTACTGACTCATTCACCGAGTAACCCAGCACCGCCAAAATCGCCGCCAATACGGGGAGCGAAAACTCCCATTGGAACAATGCGAAGAAGCCCAGAATAATCACCACGTCATGCAAGTTGGCGATGATGGCCGAGACGGCAAAGCGCCATTCAAAACGAATCGCCAAATAAATCACGATGCCAACGATGACCAGCAACAAGGCCAGCGCGCCGTCTTCGGCGAGCTCACGGCCAACTTGCGGGCCAACAAATTCGACGCGTTTGAGGGTGGGCGGATTGGCTGACGGCGTGCCACCAGCACCAAGTGACGCACCAGCGGACGAAACGGGCGAAATCGAGGCCAATACACGTTCGCCGACTTTCGACGTATCGGTGTCTTTAGCCAGTGGCACGCGAATCAACACGTCGCGCGAGGAGCCAAAGTTTTGTACTTGAATATCGTTGAAGCCACTGTCTTCGAGTTGCCTGCGAATGTCTTCAAGATTCGGCGCTTCGATGTAGCTCGCTTCGACCAAGGTTCCGCCAGTGAATTCGACCGAAAAATGCAGGCCGCGATTGGCCAAAAAGAACACCGCAAGCAAAAAAGTGATCAACGAAATAATGTTGAACACCAATGCATGGCGCATGAAGGGAATATCTTTTTTGATGCGGAAAAATTCCATGATTCTTTACCTGTAACTTTCTTGGCGCGGGACTTCGTGATGCCGCTTTGTATTGCAGCCTATTTGATGCCCTGCTTCCAGATTTGACCGATACTGACCGATTCGAGTTTCTTGCGGCTACCGTAGAACCAATTCACCAAAGAGCGAGAAATGACCACCGAGCTAAACATTGAGGTCAGAATTCCGAGGCAATGCACCACCGCAAATCCGCGCACCGGCCCTGAACCAAAAATCAACAGCGCGATACCGACGATCAGCGTGGTCACGTTGGAGTCCAAAATCGTCGCCCATGCACGCTCGTAACCTGCGGTGATGGCTGCCTGCGGTGTGGTGCCACCGCGAAGTTCTTCGCGCACACGTTCGTTAATTAACACGTTGGAGTCAATCGCCATGCCCAGGGTGAGCGCGACGGCGGCGATACCAGGCAGCGTTAGTGTGGCTTGCAACAAGGATAACAGTGCGACCAGCAAAACCAAATTGGCCGACAAGGCAATCACCGAGACGAATCCGAACAACAGGTAATAACTCATCATAAATACAGCAATCGCCATGAAACCCCACATTGTTGAGTTGGTGCCTTTGGTGATGTTGTCGGCGCCCAAACTCGGGCCGATGACGCGCTCTTCGATAAAGGTCATCGGTGCAGCAATCGCGCCGGAGCGAATCAAAATCGCCAGCGTATTGGTTTCTTCTGGCGTGAAGTTGCCGGTGATTTGAAAATGATTGCCAAATTCACCTTGAATCGTCGCCACTGAAATCGCTTCAGGATGGCCTTTTTCGATCAACAAAATCGCCATCAATTTGTGCAGATTTTCACGGGTCAAATCGCGCATGATGCGGCCACCTGCGGCATCAAGCGTAATCGAAACTGCGGGTCGATGATCGTTATCGAATGTCGATTGCGCGTCGGCAAAACGCTCGCCGGTGAGGACCACCAGCTTCTTCACCGCGACTTGCGTAACGCTGCCATCACGCTTGGTTTCAGGAACTATTTCGGTGCCCAGTGGTGCGGTGCCCGCAGTACCCAGCGCAGCCTCTTGCTCGACCATGCGCACTTCCAGCGATGCAGTGCGGCCGATCAAATCGCGTGCGTGCGCGACATCCTGAACGCCCGGCAATTGCACCACAATGCGATCAGCGCCTTGCTGCTGTATCACCGGCTCGGCGACGCCAAGTTCGTTAATTCGCTTATGCAACGTGGTGATGTTTTGCTTGATGGCAAATTCCTGAATCGCGCGCTCGGCCTGTGTTTTAAGCGTCGCCGACAATTTGAATTCCGCACCGTCCTGCACATCTGCCAAAATCAATTCGGGTTGACTCTGGCTGATGACCGCACGCGCTTTGTCGCGCGTTTCCAGATCACGGAAACGAATCACCAGTGCTTTGCCATCACGCCCCACACCCGCATGGCGCAAAGATTTTTCGCGCATCAACGCGCGCAAATCCGCACCCATCGAATCCAAGCGTTTGGTCAGCGCAACTTCCATATCGACCTGCAACAAGAAATGTACACCGCCGCGCAAATCAAGCCCGAGATACATCGGTGCCGCGTGCAAACTCGCCAGCCAACCCGGCGTGTTCGAGACCAAATTGAGCGCCACGCTGTAACGACCGTTGGTCGAGTCAGGATTCAACAACTTATCCAATAAATCACGCGTTTTAAGTTGCGTATCGGTATCGGCAAGGCGCACACGAACACTGTTGGCATCAAGCACCACGCTATGCGGGTTGATAGCGGCCGCCTTAAGCGCAGACTGTATCGTCCCCAGCAAGGCCATATCCACCTTGGTGGTGGCTTTGACGCTGGCTACCTGCACTGCTGGAGCTTCGCCAAAGAAATTCGGCAGGGTGTAAATAAGTCCGAGCACCAAGGCGATGATCACCGTGGCATTTTTCCAGAGAGGATAACGATTCATGGCTGACCTGTCGGCGGTGCGCCAACGCAAAAATTAAGCGGGGATTGCCGTGCGCGCATGTTCAAACTCGAGCACACCAACAAGATGGGGCGGACTACAAAGATTTCAAGGTTCCCTTCGGCACTTGTGCGCCGATGGCGTGCTTCTGTATGTGCAACTCGATGCTGCTATCTTTGCTGTCCTTGCCGCTCGAGACTTCAATGGTGACGAAATTGTCGC
>JANYAW010000313.1 GCA_025361105.1 Rhodocyclaceae bacterium
TCGCTGAATGCGGAACTGGCGAAAATCTGGCCGGTGATCGTCGAGCGCAAAGATCCGCCTGCTGATGCCGATGATTGGCTCAAAACGCCAGGGAAGTTAAGTGAGCTTAAGCGATAGCAACAGCATGTCACTGCACGCCACTTGGTGCTGGTGATACGCCGTCAAGGACAGGTTTTGGTGACACGGTGAAGGTAGGAGGCCATCCATGAAAGTCAGGGAAATTCTTGATATCAAAGGCGCGGTGCTCTACACCATTGCGCCTGACAAACCGCTGTCGGAAGCGGTCGAATTCATGACCAGCCATGACGTGGGCTCGCTGGTGTGTTTTTCTGGCGGCAAAATGGTTGGCATGCTGACCTTTCGCGAGGTCTTGCTGGCGGTGCAAAAACACGGGGCTAGTTGGCAAAATGTGCTGATTGATTCGGCAATGGTTCGCGACCCTGGTGTGGCCCAACCCGAGATGGAAATGGATGATTTGCGCCGCCTGATGATAGAAAATCATCAACGCTATTTGCCGGTGATGGACGGAAAGGTTTTGATGGGAGTGGTTTCATTTCACGACGTTGCTAAGGCCGTCCTCGAAGCACAAAGTTTTGAAAACAAAATGCTTAAGGCCTACATCCGTGACTGGCCGGACGGGACCGACGCGGCTGGTGTTCCCGGTAAGCGACGCAGCACCGATTGAGCATATAGATCGAAATTAATTTCACTGCCTGCCAGTTGGCGCTGGCGACACGCCGTCAGTCATCAAAACATTCGCAGAAATAATTTTCAAAGGTAAGCACTGTATGTCCGGCAACACATTTGGTACTTTGTTCCGCGTCACTTCCTTCGGTGAATCGCATGGCGCGGCGATTGGTTGCGTCGTCGATGGTTGCCCGCCCGGTATGGCCTTATGCACGGCCGATATTCAGATTGAACTTGATCGCCGCAAACCGGGTACCTCACGGCATGTAACGCAAAGACGCGAATCCGACACGGTTGAAATCTTGTCCGGCGTGTTTGAAGGGGTGACCACCGGAACGCCGATTGCCTTGTTAATCCGCAACGAAGATCAGCGCAGCAAAGACTACGGCAACATCATCAATACCTTCCGCCCGGGTCATGCGGATTACGTGTATTTGCAGAAATATGGTCGCCGCGACCATCGTGGTGGCGGGCGCTCCTCAGCACGCGAAACAGCCGTTCGCGTGGCTGCTGGGGCGGTAGCAAAGAAATGGCTCAAGGAACGCTACAACATTTCAATTCGCGGCTGGATGAGTCAACTCGGCGCTATCGAAATTCCGTTTGTCGACGCGGCAGAAATCGACAACAACGCGTTCTTCGCACCCAACGCGGCGATTGTTGATGAGCTTGAATCATTCATGGACAAGCTGCGAAAGTCAGGCGATTCGGTTGGCGCAAAACTTTGCGTTCGTGCCTCCGGTGTGCCGGTTGGTTGGGGCGAGCCGGTGTATGACCGACTGGATGCCGAAATCGCTTTTGCGATGATGAGTATCAATGCCGTCAAAGGTGTCGAGATAGGCGCGGGTTTCAAATCGGTCGAACAAAAAGGCAGCGAACACGGCGACGAAATGACCCCCGCAGGTTTCGTCGGCAACAACGCCGGCGGCATACTCGGCGGCATTTCTACCGGCCAGGACGTGCTGGTGCAGTTCGCTGTGAAGCCGACATCGAGTATCCGTTTGCCCCGTCGCTCGGTTGATCTGCAAGGCGCGCCAACCGTCGTCGAAACCATTGGTCGTCATGATCCCTGCGTCGGCATACGAGCGACACCGATAGGCGAAGCGATGTTGGCATTGGTGCTAATCGACGCGGCACTGCGACATCGCGCGCAATGCGCCGATGTGACCTGCGCGATGCCAAAAATTCCGGGGCACATTGACAATTAAATGCTGACTGAAATCAAACCTCCTCATTCCCGCGAAGGCGGGAATCCAGTAGAGGGAGTAAATAAGTAAATTGTCAGCGACTGGATTCCCGCCTTCACGGGAATGACGATTTGCTCAGTACATTTCCCGCCGCGTGGGATGCTCGGTCATCAAAAGAATCCTAATGAATCAACGCACATCAACTAGTGTCGCGACGCGGGCGACGCATTGGCCGCATTGGCAATTGTCGCTGTGGTACTTCGTGTACTTCGCATTCGTCGGTGCCTACATGCCGTATTTTTCGCTTTACCTCGAAGCGCAAAATATTGCGCCGAATCGGATTGCGATATTGATGACCTTGGGTCAGTTGGTGCGTTTGCTGATGCCGATGGTGTGGGGTTGGGTCTCCGATTTCAGTGGTCGGCGCACGCCTATCATTCGGGCTTCAGCAGCGATCTCAGCGCTAGTTTTTATCGGCTACTTTTTCACCCGGGATTTCATCTTGCTGGTCGTGGTCACCTTGCTGCTACATTTTTTCTGGTGCGCTTCCTTGCCGCTGGTCGAAGCTTTGACATTCAGCCATTTGCGCCACGAGCCAAACCGTTATGGACGCATCCGCGTGTGGGGATCGATAGGCTTTGTCGTCGCGGTTTTTTCTGTGGGCTGGTGGCTCGATGATCACCCGATTGCGTCGCTGCTCGAGATCATGTGGACGACGCTGGCGCTCACACTAATCGCTGCATTCGTAATTAGCGATGCCTCAGCGGCACCCGCAATTCGCGTTGATGAACGCACACCGCGTCTGGGCCAAAGCAAAGTCATTGTCTTGATGACGGTTGGCTTTTTGATGTCAGCGGCGCATGGGGCCTTGTACGTTTTTTATTCCATCCACTTGGCCGCCCACGGCTACGGAAAAATGGCCATCGGACTGCTATGGTCGCTCGGCGTCATTGCCGAAATTTTGGTGTTCATCAGCATGCCTCGCCTGGCCAATCTTGAGACGCTGGAGCGCGTGTTGATGGCCTGTTTAGCGCTGGCAGTG
>JANYAW010000262.1 GCA_025361105.1 Rhodocyclaceae bacterium
TTCAAAAACGGCACCGACGGCAATATTCGCATCGCGGTTGATGCGATTAAAGCAGCGGCCAGCCCACACCATTTCCTGTCGGTAACCAAGGCCGGACATTCGGCGATTGTGTCGACCAACGGTAACGAGGATTGCCATTTAATTTTGCGTGGCGGGCAAACGCCAAACTATGATGCTGCATCGATTGACGCCTCGTGTTCCGAGCTGGCAAAGTCTGGCTTGGCGGCGCGGGTGATGGTGGATTTTTCTCATGCGAATAGTCGCAAGCAATACAAATTGCAACTCGAAGTAGCCAAGGATGTCGGCGCGCAAATGGCGGCGGGCGACGAGCGACTTTTTGGTGTGATGATAGAGTCACATTTGTTCGAGGGACGGCAGGACCTAATCCCCAATACGGCTCCCGGCACGGCACTGAAATATGGCGTGTCGGTGACCGATGCCTGCATCGGTTGGGACGACACGATTGCGGCGTTTGACATCTTGGCCGAGGCAGTGCGGCTGCGGCGCTTGAGGCTCGCGGCGCGGTAAATATAGATGAAAAAATTCGGCGCAGTATTCGCTTGGCCCGCGCTGAATTTGTTCATCGTTCTCTCGCTGATTTTTCGTTTCTGGTTGGCGGTGGTCACACCCATCACCGGCGATGAAGCCTATTTCATTTGGTGGGGCTGGCGACCGGATTGGGGGTTTTACGATCATCCACCGATGATAGGTTGGTGGCTGGCGGCGCTGCTGAAGGTCAACGATTCCGAATGGTGGCTGCGCTTGCCGGTGATATTGCAGCCGGTGATATTGGCGCTGAGTGTACGCTGGGCCTTGCCGCAACTCGCACCCGGCATCGATGATGGACGACGCGATCTGATCGCGCTGTTGATTTTGCTGGCACCGGCCAACGTGTGGAATATCGCCATCACCACCGACACACCGCTGATTTATTTCAGCGTGTTTTCCGGCTTGGCCTGGCTGCGCGCGGCGCAGGATGACGACTTGCGCTGGTATGCAGCGGCAGGCTTTTTCCTGGCCGGCGCGGTACTCTCCAAATACTTTGTCGCATTTTTGGGTTTTGCTTTTTTGATTGATGTCTTACGTCGACGGACGATCAAATCGTGGACGGGATTGGCCGTCGTGTATGCTTGTTGCGTCCCTGCGCTGGCCTTGATGGCGTGGTGGAACAGCGCCAATTGTTGGCCGAACTATATGTTCAATTTCGTCAATCGGCACGAGACGGCGGGTTGGTCGGCGACTACGCCTTTGTTGTATGTGGTGAGCGTTTTGTATTTGTTGACACCGCCGGTGGTGTGGTTGGTTTGGCAGTCGCGACGGCGTGTTACCAGCACCAACTGGCAAATCCCGCCTCTCGGCGTATTAGCCATCGTACCGTTTGCATTATTCGCCGTGCTTTCCCTAGTCAAGCAAATCGGCTTGCATTGGTTGCTCTCGTTTGTTCCGTTTGCCTTGATATGGCTGGGTTTGCGGCTTGTGCCCGAGACGCTAGAAAGACTTGCACGGTTTTTCGCAGGCTTCGCTTTGTTGCATATTTTGATAATCGTCACGATTGCAATCTTGCCGTTGGAGACGTGGCAATCCAGCCGCCGCTACGATGGCATCGTGCTGACTTTTGCACACGAGGAAGTCAATAAAAACCTTACACCCGCCTTGGCCGACAAGGAAAAAAATTGGGTCATCGCGATGGATGGTTATTCCAATGCCGTCACGCTTGGCTACAACTTGCGTCGCTATGTAATTGTCTTTGGTGAAGCCTCAAGCCATGCCCGCCACGACGATATCCTGACCGATTTCCGTCCCCTGAAAGATCGCAATATTTTGATATTGCGAAAATCCGAACCGGATATCACCTATTACCAGCAGTTCTTCCGCCAAGTCAGCGTGGATTCGTTTATGGTTCGTGGTACACGTTTCTGGCAAGTCAAAGGAGAGGGATTTGATTACGCCGCGTATCGCGAAAAAGTGTTGCTTGTCGTGAAGAAAAAATACTACGCGATTCCGCCGTGGTTGCCGCAGCGCGGCTGCTATTTCTGTGAGCGCTATTTTCCCGACGAGCCATGTTCCCGCTAATCAAATTGTTACGGCCACATCAGTGGCTCAAAAACGGCTTCGTCCTCGCCGGTTTGCTGTTCGGGCATGCGTGGAATGATCCGCTGAAGCTCACCCAAGCGCTGCTGGCATTCGCGGCGTTTTGTATGTTGGCATCGGCCGTGTATGTGATGAACGACATCATCGACACTGAAGCCGATCGCTTACATCCCAAAAAGCGCTTGCGACCATTGGCAGCAGGCACGGTGTCGCGCGGTGCGGCAATTGCGTTGATGCTGGTGTGTCTGGCCGCAGCGGCGGCTTTTGTAGTCGTGGCGCAGAACCAGGTGCCGTGGTTGTTTGTGGCTTATTTCGCCATCAACATCGCTTACAGTTTTGGTTTGAAGCACGTCGTGATACTCGACGTATTTTTGATCTCGGCCGGCTTCATGTTGCGGATTTTGGTCGGCACGCTGGGCATCGGGATTGCGCCTTCGCATTGGTTGTTGTTGTGCGGTTTGTTGCTGACTTTATTTTTAGGATTTGCCAAGCGTCGCGCCGAGTTGGAAGCGCTCGATGAAGGCAGCAGCGATCACCGCCGCGTGCTGGACGACTACACCATTGAGCTGCTTGATCATTTCATCAGTATCGTCGCAGCAGGCACGCTGGTCGCTTATGCGCTTTACACCGTCAGCGGTGACACTATGGCCTTGCACGGCTCGCGGCAACTTATTTTCACCGTGCCGTTTGTGCTTTACGGCATGCTGCGTTATTTGTGGCGTTTGCATCGTTGCAGCGGCGGCGGTGATCCGGCGCAGGAATTGCTCACTGATCCGCACTTGCTGGTGGCAACCATTGGCTGGCTGGGATTGGTTGTCGCAATTTTGGCCGGAAAGCTATAATGAATTCATCATGAGTGGAAGCCAACAATTCAAGAAACTGGACATGCTGGGCAACGCTATACCTTTTGTCGGACTAATCCGCGAGATTATTGAGACGATTGCACTCTTCGAGGATTTCGAGCCGGCCGAATTGGAGAGCCTCGCCCGCTACATGACTTGCTATCGCTGTGATGCCGGCAGCGAGATTATTCGTGAAGCGGAAAACGGCGATTTCATGTTGCTGGTGTTGATCGGCCAGATAGAAATTGTGAAGCTCGACACGCGTGGATTGCCCGCTCGAATCGCTGTGGTCGGTCCGGGCAAAACGCTGGGCGAAATGTCCTTGATCGACGGCGAACCACGCTTCGCGAGTTGCGTTGCGTTGACCGAAGTGCAATTCGCCGTGCTCGACCGTGCGGCGCTATCGCGACTGATTGCCGAAGAGCCGCGCGTCGGCGTCAAGCTGATGATGGAGCTCTTGATGTTGCTCAACCAGCGCTTACGCAATGTCAGCGCGCAACTCATGGATTGCGTGGAATCGAAACGCAGTCGGATACGCTAATCCGATCTGGCAACGCGGCACCAAGCACTTAGGCGTTCTTGCCCTTTTGCCACAGTACATCGTCACCGCCGCCTGCTTTGTTGAGCCAGCGGCCAAGCACAAACAATAAATCCGACAAGCGATTCAGATAAATCCGGCTGGCGTCGGCCACGGTTTCCTCGCTGGCTAGCGCCACCACAGCACGTTCGGCGCGGCGACAGACGCAGCGCGCCAGATGGGTAATCGCCGCAGCACGCGTTCCACCGGGCAAAATAAATTCTTTGAGTGGCGCGAGGTCAGCGTTGTAGTGATCAATCGCCGCCTCGAGCCGCGCCGGTTGCGTGGCCTTCAACAGCGTCGCGCCGGGGATGGACAGCTCGCCACCCAAATCGAATAAGTCGTGCTGCACGCCAGTGAGCAAATCGCGGACA
>JANYAW010000339.1 GCA_025361105.1 Rhodocyclaceae bacterium
AAGGATAAGCATCACCGTCATGCGAACACCTCCGCATCAGCGATCCAATACGGAAGCATTTCGCTCAAACACTTTACTAATTCGCTGATTTCATGCCGTTATTCGTGGGGAAACCTCAGTGCTAGTCCCGAATAAATCACAGCATGCAAAGAAGCTTCCTACAAAAGGCCGGTGATACGAATGTTTGCCTAATATCCCAGTTGGGCAGACAACCAGAACGTCACCGTTTGCGAATCGGCAGGCTTGGCAAACAGATAACCTTGCAAGGTGTGGCAGTCCATATCAGCGAGCATTTTTGCTTGACCCACGGTTTCAACGCCCTCTGCGACCACGTTCAAGCCAAGGCTTTGCGACATCGCCAAAATCGCCTTCACCAATGCGCGGTCACTATGATCAACTTCAAGCTCACGGACAAAAGTTTGGTCGATTTTCAAGGTATCCATGGGGAATCGTTTGAGGTAACTCAAGCTTGAATATCCCGTGCCGAAATCATCAATGGCAATGTGAATTCCCATCGCCTTGATTTTCCAGATCAGTGCCAGTGCTCTGTCGGGATCGCTCATCAAAGCGGTTTCGGTAATTTCCAGTTCGAGCTTCTCTCCCGGCACTTCATATTGCTGGAGCAAGCCTGCAAGATTTGCGATGAAGGAGGCGTGTATCAATTGCAGTGGCGAAACATTAACGGCGATGCGGAGATGCGCGAGTGGCGTACCCGCCCAAAGTCGCAGTTGCTTGCATACCTGCTCAAGGATGACATTCCCCAAAGGGACGATGAGTCCTGTTTCCTCTGCCACAGGAATGAATCGCTCGGGAGTTTGCATAGGCGATTCCGGTGGAAACCAGCGAACCAGGGCTTCGACAGCTACCGCTCGATGAGTGCTTGCATCGACGATAGGTTGATAGTGAACCTGGAATTGACCCGCGGTGATTCCATGACGAAGATCGCTTTCCAATTTCAAGCGAACCAAAGCAGCATCGTCGTCTATTTTCGAGAAAAAATGATAGCAACTGCGACCCTCACGCTTGGAGCGGTACATGGTGGCATCTGCATGCTTCATCAGTGTCTCGGGATCAATGCCATCAGCGGGGAAAAGTGAAATTCCCATGCTTAGGGTGACGTTGATTGTGGTTCCGGAGAGAATGCAGGGAGTCGCTACTTCGCGGATAATTTTCTCGGCAACTTCCCGAGCGTGTTGTACTCCGGCGAGATCAGCAAGTAGTACCACAAATTCGTCTCCGCCCAAGCGGCTGACCGTGTCGCTGGCCCGCAATGCACCCGTAAGCCGGTTTGCGATCACTTTCAATAGCTCGTCACCCAATGCATGACCGAGCGAGTCATTGACATGTTTGAAATGATCCAGATCAATAAATACTACGGCGAATTGCTCGTGTTGGCGCAATCCAAGCTGACAGCTCTGGGTCAGCCGATCCAGCAGCAGGATACGATTGGGCAGACCGGTCAAACTATCGTGGTAAGCCAAATAAGTCATACGCTCGCCAATCGCGCGAGCTTCTGTTACGTCCTGAAACACCATCACGCAGCCGAGCATTTCTCCATTGGCACTGAGTATCGGTGCGACAGAATCCTGCACGCCATACTCTTGGCCCTGACGATCACGCAACACAGTGCTCATCGGTAGCGCAAATTTTTTCTGATGCAGCAGGCATTGCGCGACAGGGTCGATGGGCAGGTCGTCATTGTCGTCGTCAAATAGCCTCACCACGTCGGCGAATGACTGTCCAGTCGCTTCCGCGCTCGACCATCCCAAAATCGCCTCAGCGACTGAATTCAGGAAGGTAATGCGACCCGCCTCGTCAGTGGTGACCACCCCATCGCCTATCGATCTTAGTGTCACCTGAATCAGCTCCTGCTCGGCCAAAAGTTGGGCCCCAAGACGTTTTTCAGCAGTGACATCTCGAATCACACACAGCGCCTGCTTTGGATTGTGATCAGCGTCCAGTTCCCAAATCGCTGAGACTTTCGCATCCAGCCGCTCGCCGGACTTGGTCAAAAACTGATAGTCAAGATTATCGATCTGGCGATCGTGCATGAAGTGTGGAAACATTGCTCCGGTTGAGTAGCGTGCCGATTCCAGTGTCAAAAAACTATTTGCCTTACAACCCAAAATTTCATGCGCCTCATAGCCCAAGCGCCTGAGCAAGGCTTGATTGACATTAGTGATACGACCTTCAAGGTTTACAGAACACATCATCGCCGGTGTCTCCTGGTACAAATTGCGAGTGTTTGCTTCTCGGCGCGCAGCTTCTTCACGTTGTTCTTTTTCACGCTCAAATGCTGCCGCCAGCAACAAAGGCGCGATCAGCACCAAAAACAGCGGAAAGTAGAACAGTGCTTCGGCAAAACGTCCGCTTAGATTGGATGGCGGTGGAAACGCCCCTATCGCGATCAAGGTTCCGATCGCCAGTGAACACAACAAATTGGCGACGGCAACGGCACTGAAACCACCGATTACGGCCACGGCCATCAATGTGCCACATAGGTAAATGAAAGGAAACGGTAAAGTTTGTGGTGCCAAAATTGAAACACCGACGGCAATTGCAATTGCGGTCGCAACGTCTGCACGCCTGCAAACATCTAGAGTTTCAGGCAGGCCGCGCACGATGACAATGAACCCTAAAGGTAACACCGAAACGGCGCCAATCGTGCTGCCTTCAAACCACGAAAACCATACTTTGTCGAATGAAGCCAAACCGTAAGCGTACAGCACCGTCGCACCTACAAGCGCACCGAACAGGGATGGAATCATTCCGCCCCAGAACAAAGCACGCAGCACTTGTCTTACGCTAGTGACAACCTCGCGTAGCGCATCACTTTTTTGTAAAAAATATGCCGCAAGCGTCATCTCCAACAAATTGCCTGGAGTGAACGCCAAGCTCAGCCAGGTGAATTCGCGCATGACAAGATTGGCAACAACATTGGCTGCTGTGATCGCCACCATCACGCTCCACCAGTGAGCTCTCGGCACTGTCAGGAGGAAACAAACGCCGTAGGCATTCGCGTACCACAGGGTGGCAATATTGCCCGGCTGATGCGAAATCAATAGGGATATTTGTGCGAGCGCAAAATATCCGGCGCCTGCCCAGAATAAGGTTGCCAGTCGCACCTGTCCAACTCCGTCTGAAGGCAACTGATCATTCAACTCACTTGTTGGCGCGTGACGCTCAGGAGAGGGGCGTATCAATCGTTGTCCCTTTTTCTTTTGGTTGGAAGCTAAATAAGCGAATACCTGCACACATCAAGCGACTCGTTGCACCAAATACCCCTGCTCACGTGCCACCGTAAGGATTTGTGCGATGTGTTCGTCGCCGCGCGTTTGTATCACCACTTCAATTTGCACCCGCTCTACCGACAGTGAAGTGAAGGCACGCTGGTGATGCACTTCGTCGATATTCGCGCCGAGTTTGCCCAGCATGTTGGCGACATCGGCCAGGGCACCCGGCGTGTCGCGGACGTTGAAATGCAGGCGGGTCAGGCGGCCGGATTTGACCATGCCTCGCTGGATGATTTCGGCCAGCACCAGTGGTTCGATATTGCCCCCGCACAGCACCAAGCCTAGCTTGCGACCTTTGAATCTTTCCTTGTTGCTCAGCAATGCAGCCAGGCTCGCGGCGCCGGCACCTTCGACCACGGTTTTTTCGATTTCCAGCAACATCAAAATTGCTTGCTCGATTTCGTCTTCCGAGGCCAGTAATACATCGCTGACCAAATCGCGGATTACCGGCAGCGTCAATGCGCCGGGAGTCTTGACAGCAATACCGTCGGCTATCGTCGCCAGGGCGATGGCGTGATGCTCGCCGTGCTTGGCATTCCATGCCGCAGGAAAGCGCTCGCTTTGCACGCCGACGATTTCTACGTCCGGTCGTATCGCTTTGGCTGCAATCGCGATGCCGGAAATCAAGCCGCCACCGCCTATGGCGATCAGCAGCGTGTCTATGGTTGGTTGCTGCGCCAGCATTTCCAGCGCGACCGTGCCCTGCCCGGCAATGATGGCTAGGTCGTCAAACGGATGCACCATGGTCAGGCTGCGCTCCGCGGCCAGCGCCACACCATGGGCGCGCGCATCGTCGAAGGTGTCGCCATGCAACACGACTTCGGCACCGAATCCTCGCGTGCGTTCGACTTTTACCGGCGTGGCAAATCGTGGCATCACAATGGTGGCGGGTATCCCCATGCGCTGGGCGTGATAGGCCACGCCCTGGGCATGATTGCCGGCCGAAACCGCCAACACGCCACGTCGTCGCTCGTCGGCATTCAGCTGCATCATTTTATTGAGCGCACCGCGTTCCTTGAACGAGGCGGTGAACTGATGATTTTCGAATTTGAGAAAGACTTCGCAACCAGCGATTTCGGACAGGGTGCGCGACGGCAGGCAAGCGGTCGCAACCAGCTGCCCTTCGACACGTTTTGCGGCGGCGCGGATGTCATCTATGGTGATCGGATGTGGCATGTTTTGGTGTCCATTCCGGTATCAATTTTGGTCTGCGCCATTGTAGCGCTCGTATAATTGCGCGTTGCTCCATAGCTGCGTATGCGTCAAACCATAGCGCCAAAATATCGTGTCTCCGCTAGCAAAAGAAATCGCCAAAGAACTGGTAAAACGTCGCACATTTGCGATTATTTCCCACCCGGATGCCGGCAAAACCACGCTGACCGAAAAGCTGCTGTGGTTCGGCGGCGCGATACAAATCGCCGGTGAAGTCCGCGCCCGCAAGGCCTCGCGGCATGCCACTTCGGACTGGATGGAACTGGAAAAGCAACGCGGCATTTCGGTGACCAGTTCGGTGATGCAATTCCCCTATCGCGAGAGCATGATCAATCTGCTCGATACGCCGGGGCACGAGGATTTTTCCGAGGATACCTATCGCACCCTGACCGCCGTGGATTCGGCAGTGATGGTGATTGATTCGGTGAATGGTGTTGAAGCGCAGACCATCAAGTTGCTCTCGGTCTGCCGCTTGCGCGCGACGCCGATTCTGACTTTCATCAACAAACTCGACCGCGAGGGACGACCGCCGATAGAGTTGCTCGACGAAATCGAAGACGTGCTCAAGATGCAGTGTGCGCCAATGACCTGGCCGATAGGCATGGGGAAACGCTTTCGCGGCGTGTATCACCTCTATAACGATTCAATTTCGTTTTTCGATGCGCAGGCCGATAAGGGAACCGCCGAGATCATCGTGGGTCTGAACAACCCGCGATTGGATGAGCTGATCGGTAGCGAAGCCGAAGAACTGCGCATGGAAGTTGAATTGGTGCGCGGCGCGTCGCACACGTTTGATGCGGCGGCGTATTTATCGGGCAAACAAACGCCAGTATTTTTCGGCTCAGCATCGAATAATTTTGGCGTGCAAAGTTTGCTCGACGCGGTGGTCGACATGGCACCTGGCCCGCAATCACGGGCGACAGAAGCGCGCACGGTTATGCCCGAAGAAGAAAAATTCTCCGGCTTCGTATTCAAAATCCAGGCCAACATGGATCCGAAACATCGCGACCGCATCGCCTTCGTGCGCGTGTGTTCGGGCAAGTTCGAGCGTGGCATCAAGCTCAAACAATTGTCCACCGGCAAAACACTTGCAGTGAACAACGCCATCACTTTCATGGCGCAAGATCGCAACACTACCGACTTCGCTTTTCCGGGCGACATCATCGGCATTCCGAATCATGGCACGGTCTTGCTCGGCGATGCTTTTTCTGAGGGCGAGATGCTCAAATTCACGGGCATCCCCTGCTTCGCGCCGGAACATTTTCGGCGTGCGCAGATTCGCAATCCGATGAAAATGAAACAACTCCAAAAAGGTTTGCAACAGCTTGCCGAAGAAGGTGCGACGCAACTTTTTCGACCGATACACAGCAACGATTTAATCCTCGGCGCAGTCGGTACTTTGCAGTTTGATGTGGTCTCGCATCGGCTGGAATTTGAATACGGTGTTGATTGCGTGTTCGAGCCTTACAACGTGGCGACCGCCCGCTGGTTGCGTGGCGACGATTTGGCGATTCGCGCATTGGCCGACAAGTCCGGCGTCAATGTAGCGCTCGACGGCGCAGGTGATTATGTGTATCTCGCGCCAAATCGGGTTAATCTCAACATGACCCAGGAACGCCACCCCGAAGTGACGTTTTTGGAAACCAGAGAAATTCACTGACACTCACGCAAGTTCACGCAAAGTCACTGAAAAGGAAATATCTCATGACCAGCATAATTTCGCGCGCACTTGATCGTGGTCTGGAGCTTAACGAACGCCTCGCACTCGCGGTTGGAAACGGCTTCGACTGGCTGTTCCGGCGCGACGAATTGGTCAAATCGGGTCGCACCGATTATGAGATTATTTACGTTGGCGATTTGATGTCAGTGCGTTATTACGGCCCGCCCGAAGAAAAAGAAATCCAGCTTGCTAACGGCGAGATGATGCGTGTGGTGCGCAAACAGCATGCTGTGCCGCTGGTGTTGGTACCGCCACTGGGAGTGACAACCGAAACTTTTGATTTGATGCCCAATCGCAGTTTGGCGCGTTTCATGGCGGCCAGCGGATTCAAAACTTATTTGATTGATTGGGGCAAACCGCAGAAGCGCCATTCGCATCTTGGCCTCAAGGATTATGCCGATGTGATGATGGGTCAAGCGCTGGAAAAAGTTCGCAAGCATAGTGGCGTTACACAAGTCTCGCTAATGGGATGGTGCATGGGAGGATTGCTTTCCCTGATGCATGCCGGATTGAAGAAAAACTCCAACATTCGCAACATTGCCATCGTCGCCAGCCCGATTGATTTGCGTAGTGGTGGCATGGTTGCGGGGGTCGCGCAAGCGCTCAACACACCGGCCAAGTTGATTCGCAAATTCACCGATTTTCGTTTGCACTCGGTCGCTCCGGAAAAAATGCACGCACCGGCATGGATGACCACTTTGGCCTTCAAACTCACCGACCCTGTGGGGAGCGTCACCACTTATTGGGATTTGGTCACCCGTTTATGGGATAGAGAGTTTGTCGAATCACACAGCACGACATCGGATTATTTGAACAACATGCTGGTCTACCCGGCAGGTGTGGTGCAGGACATGCTGGTCAGTGTGGCGGTCGATAACAAGTTATCGACTGGTGAAATTCCAGTCGGTGAAAGAGTTTCGAAATTCAAAAATATCAGTGCCTCGTTGCTGGCCTTCGCCGGCGAGAAAGACGTGCTGGTTTCTGTGTCGATGGCTCGCCGCATCATGGATTTAGTGAACATGGAAGACAAGCATTTTGAAGTCGCTCCCGGTGGGCATATGGGCGTGATACTAGGCAGCTCTGCGCAACGCGTGGTGTGGGCCAAGACGGCGGCTTGGTTGGTGTCGCGCTCGAAATTGACAGTAGCTGCAAAGGCAAAATCGCCGACCAAAACTATTGTCAAGGTGAAAGCCAAGGCAACTAGCAAGACAGCGACAAAGTCGCGTCAATCAAGCAACACTTGACAGCGTGTTACCAGCACCAACTGACCAAACCATGCACCTCGACAAGCTAGATCGCCCACTGCGAGATTTGCGCATTTCAGTCACCGACCGCTGTAATTTTCGCTGCACGTATTGCATGCCGAAATCGGTCTTTGACAAGGACTACATTTTCCTTCCGCGTGCTGAATTACTGAGTTTTGAAGAAATTATTCGACTGGC
>JANYAW010000375.1 GCA_025361105.1 Rhodocyclaceae bacterium
CCAGCAAGAGCTTGAATCTCACGCCGGCCGATCTTAAAGTTCGTCCCGGTGAGTCAGTGCAATTAGGCAACCGCAAAATCGCCACTGACGACGCGACGCGCATGCTGACTTTTTATTACAAAGATAACGCCAGCGGTCAACCAGCCTTTCCAGTGGATTCCTTTTTTGATGTTAAAAGCGGCAAAATTCCGCTCGATAAATACCGCGACAAAATCGTCTTGATCGGCCCGACTTCAGCCGGCATCGGCAGCGTGTTCGTTACGCCAATCAATGCCAGCATGCCAGCCGTGCTGATGCAAGCGCACGCCACCGCCAGCTTGTTGTCCGAACATTTTTTCATCGCGCCATCGTGGGGACGTTTGGTTGAATTGGGCGTTTTCTTGCTCATCGCCTTGTACCTCATCTTGCTGATGCCACGCCTCAAAGCCGGTGTCGCGGCGGCGATTACGCTGGGCCTTTTGCTGCTATTGTTCGGCACCCATTTTGTGTTGATGACCACGCAATTGATGTGGCTGCAATTGATGGTGCCGGCGACCTTGTTGTTGGTCGGCCATTTGTTGCTCACTACCAAACGCTTCCTGGTTACTGAAGAAGGCAAGGAAAAATCCGACGCGGAATCGGCCGAATCAAATCGTATGCTGGGCTTGGCTTTTCAAGGGCAAGGTCAGCTGGATATGGCTTTCGACAAATTCCGTAAATGCCCGATGGATACGCAGTTGATGGAGAACATGTACAACCTTGCGCTGGATTTTGAGCGTAAGCGTCAGTTCAACAAAGCCGAATCTGTGTTCCGTTTCATGTTTGACTTTGATCCGAAATTCCGTGACTTGGAATCCCGCCTGAATCGTGCCAAGCAGATGTCCGAAACCGTCATTCTTGGTGGTGGCGGTGGCGGTGGAACCAATGCTAGTTTGCTCGATGCCTCGGGCAATGTTGAGAAGCCGATGCTTGGGCGTTACCAGATTGAAAAAGAACTCGGCAAAGGCGCTATGGGTGTGGTGTATTTAGGTCGCGATCCGAAAATTAATCGGGTGGTGGCGATCAAAACCATGGCCTTGTCGCAAGAGTTCGATGCCGACGAATTGGTCGAAGTCAAAGAGCGCTTCTTCCGTGAGGCGGAAACCGCAGGGCGACTTAATCATCCGAATATTGTGACCATGTATGACGCAGGTGAAGAGCACGATCTGGCCTACATTTCGATGGAGTTCTTGAAGGGCAAAGACTTGGTGGCCTACGCCAAAGCAGGCAATCAAATGCCGTTGCCGCGCGTGCTGTCCATCGTTGCCCGCGTTGCCGATGCGCTGTCCTACGCGCATGAAAACAACGTCGTGCATCGCGATATCAAACCCGCCAACATCATGTACGAGCCGGAATCAGATCAAGTCAAAGTCACCGACTTTGGTATCGCGCGGATTACCGATTCGTCAAAAACCAAAACCGGCATGGTGCTTGGCACACCGAGCTTTATGTCACCAGAGCAACTGGCCGGCGCGAAAATTGACGGGCGCTCCGACCTATTTTCCTTGGGCGTGATGCTGTACCAAATGTCCTGCGGCAAGCTACCGTTTGAAGGCGATTCAATGGCGCAACTGATGTTCAAAATTGCCAATGAGCAGCATCCCGACATCCGCAAATTCAAAGCTGATTTGCCTGACGCATTGGTCGCGGTGATTGATAAGGCGCTGACCAAAGACCCGAATACGCGCTATCAGACTGGTGCCGAAATGGCCAAAGATGTTCGTGCTTGTCTCGCCACTTTGGGTGGTGATAGTGCCGCCAAACCTGCCTAAGAGGACGATTATGGATATTGCAAACGCATTGGAAATCGTCACCGAAACCAGCTCAGGCATGGTTCGCACGCACAACGAAGACGCGACGCGAACGGTGCCAAGTTGTGGCCTTGTGGTGCTCGCCGATGGCATGGGTGGTTACAACGCGGGCGAAGTCGCCAGCGGTATGGCAACGGCGGTGCTAGGCAGCGAATTGGAAAAAGCCTTCACCGCGAAAAGCCCGCACCTTATGGAAGGCAACCGGTCATGGGCGCAGATACAGTTGGAAGCCGAAATCGCACTGACCAATACTTCAATTTATCAAGCCGCACAAAGCCAGCCGCAATACGCCGGCATGGGCACGACCTTGGTCTGCGCGGTGTTTTACGATAACCGCGTGACCGTCGCGCACATCGGCGATTCGCGCATGTATCGACAGCGTGACGGCACGCTTGAATGCATCACGCGCGACCATTCATTGCTCGAAGAACAAATCGCGGCAGGAATGATTACGCGCGAACAAGCGCGTCACTCGCAAAACAAGAATCTTGTTACCCGTGCGCTTGGTGTTGATCCCAGCGTCGATCCGGAACTTCATGATCATGATGTCTTACCCGGCGATGTTTATCTGCTCTGTTCCGACGGCCTCAACGACATGGTCGTCGATGAAGAAATTTCGGAGACCTTGGCCGCACTATCGGCTAACCTGCCAGTGTGTGCCAGCCAGCTTATCGGCCAAGCCAACGACAATGGTGGTCGCGACAATGTTTCAGTAATCTTGATTAAAGTGAAGAGTGCATTTCCGGCCGCCAGCGGCGGTGAGACATGGTGGTCTCGCTTGTGGGCATGGCTGACCAAGTAATTACAGTGTATTCAGTAATAAGGGAAGATTGATATGGCGAAGCTCATACTCAGCATGGATAACCTCCAGCTCAAGGACATTGCGCTCAACAAAGAGCGAACGACCATCGGTCGCAAGCCGCACAATGACATCCAGATCGATAATCTGGCAATCTCCGGCGAGCACGCGGTGGTGATTACCATCCTCAATGATTCCTTCCTTGAGGACATCGGCAGTACCAACGGTACCTTCGTCAATGGTCAAGCCGTCAAGAAACATTTCCTGCAAAACGGTGACACCATCGAGCTGGGAAAATATCGTTTGAAATATGTGAACGATGCGCCACCACCTTCAGCCGCACCCGACTTTGAACGCACCATGATTCTTCGCCCCGGACAGGTCGTCAGGCCTGCCGAAGGGGTCAGTGACGAACCGAAACCAACACCAACACCAGTACAAGCGCCAGTCGCGCCTCCCCCACCCCCGCCTCCATCAACAGCCCAAGCCCCGGTCGGTGCGATCAAAGTGCTCACCGGCGGCAATGCGGGCAAAGAGCTAGAGCTCACCAAGAGCCTTACCACGCTAGGCAAACCAGGGGTTCAGGTCGCGGTAATTGCGCGCCGTCCATTGGGCTACTTCATCACTCACGTGGAAGGCGCTACTTTCCCTATCGTCAATGGCGTATCGCTCGATGCACAGCCGCGCAAACTTATCGACCACGACATCGTGGAATTGGCTGGAACGAAGATGGAATTTTTTGTTAAGAGCTAGGCCTGTGCAAGGACAACCACCTATGACACGCCGTATCACCAGCACCGACTGGTGCGACATGTCGACACGCAGAAGTTTGATAGCACGATGAAAAAACTTACCGGACCGATAGTGTTGGGTGTGTTGCTAATGCTCGTTTTGCTGGGGCACTCCGCGCGTTGGTACGAGATAGGGGTAATTAACCATCTTGATGCCATCATTTATGATGCCAAACTGCGTTTGACCATGCCGGACACGCCGGATGACAAGGTGGTTATCTTGGACATCGATGAACGGTCACTCAGCGAATTAGGCCACTGGCCTTGGGGGCGCGACAAGATGGCGCACCTGATGGATCAACTGTTCGATTACTACGGAATTCGGGTGGTTGGATTCGACGTCGTGTTTGCTGAGAAGGATGACAGCTCCGGTTTGGGAAGTCTTGAGAAAATTGCCAAGAACGACCTGCGTGACGATCCTAAATTTCAGGCAACGTTACGTGAACTTCGGCCGAAATTGGACTATGACGCGCGCTTTGCTGACGCTGTAAAAAACCGAGCAGTTATCTTAGGGTTTTATTTGTCGAGTAATTCTGAGGGTCACAGCATTGGGGTACTTCCGCCACCGATTGCGCCGCCAGGCACTTTTGCAAAAAAAGGCGTAGATATTTTTCACTGGACCACCTACGGTGCCAACATCGCGGAATTGCAAAGCGCTGCGGCGGGTGCCGGGCATTTCAATCCACTGGTCGATTTCGATGGACTGGCGAGGCGCGTGCCGATGATAGTCGAGTATGGTGGCCAGTACTATCAGTCCTTGTCGCTGGCAATCGTACGCAATCTGCTAGGCAAACATACGATTGAGCCTGGCTATTCGGACAGCGACAAGAATGCCTACGGCGCAATGGAATGGATCAACCTAAAGCCTGACACGGGTGGGACACTTTCTATTCCGGTCGATGCCAACATTGCAACCTTGATTCCTTACCGTGGCTATGAGAGGACTTTCCCCTATTACTCAATTGCCGACGTAATGAGTGGGGATCTCAAAAAGGAGGCGCTTGCCGGGAAAATTGCCATCGTCGGCACGACCGCCGGGGGTCTCAAGGATCTTCGAGCCACGCCGGTAGGTAGTACCTACGCCGGTGTAGAAATTCACGCCAACATGGTCGCCGGAATGCTGGAGGGCACGATCAAATACAAGCCAGCTTACATCTTGGCAGTAGATTTCATTTTGCTCTTGTTGGCCGGCACGGCAATGACGATGGTGCTGCCAAGACTTTCACCATCAAAAGCGAGCTTGATGGGACTGATGATGCTCGTCCTGCTGTTGGTGGTGAACTTTACCTTGTGGTATCGATTCAATGTCGCGGTTCCATTGGCTGGCGCGCTGGTACTGACAATTGGTCTTTACGCCCTCAACATGTCCTGGGGCTATTTCGTAGAGTCGCGAACCAAGCGCCAGCTTACCGGTTTGTTTGGTCAGTATGTGCCGCCCGAGTTGGTCGAACAAATGAGTCTCGATCCCGAAAATTACAGCATGGCTGGGCGCAAGGCTGAGCTGACTGTGTTGTTCTCCGACGTACGTGGATTTACGACTATTTCAGAAGGCTTGGAGCCGGATCAATTGGCGACCTTGATGAATGAATATCTTGGCGCGATGACCATTGTTGTGCGTAAGCATCGTGGCACATTGGACAAATATATCGGCGATGCCATCATGGCGTTTTGGGGCGCGCCGGTGGATGATCCGCATCACGCCCGAAACGCCACGCTGACCGGTTTGGAAATGCATGTGGCGTTGAAAGAGTTGAACAAGAGCTTGGTCTCGCGTGGTTGGCCGGATATGAAAATCGGAGTCGGCATCAATAGTGGTCCGATGACCGTAGGCGACATGGGCTCGAAGGTGCGCCAGTCCTACACCGTGATGGGCGACGCGGTCAATTTGGGTTCACGTTTGGAAAGCATTACCAAGCAATACGGCGTTGGATTTATCGCGGGTGAGTCGAGTCGCGATTTGGTCAAAGACGAATTCGTCTTCCGTGAACTTGACCGCGTTCGCGTTAAGGGCAAAGATGAGCCGGTCAGCATTTATGAGCCTATCGGCGCGGTGGGTGAAGTGGCACCGGAAATAATGAAGGAATTGAAATTGTGGAGTCAGGCGCTGACGGCATATCGTAGCCAAAATTGGGATCAGGCTGACGTGCACTTGCTGAATCTTTCACGCATGAATCCGCATTATTTGTATGAGATGTATTCAAAACGAATTGGTCAGTATCGCCTCGATCCGCCTGGAGAGGGTTGGGATGGCGTGACCACGTTTGAGACAAAATAACATAATGTTTTACGCAAGCTCAAACCTCGTACAGAGCTATCGAATGATTGGGCAGAAACCATGAAAATTCGAATATTGGGATGCAGTGGCGGCATTGGCGGCCGACATTTGCGCACGACCTCGCTGCTGGTTGACCACGACATTTTGATTGACGCGGGAACCGGTGTTGGCGATTTAGCGATTGCTGAGCTCGCGCAAATCGATCACGTATTTATTACTCATTCGCATCTTGACCATACCGCTTGCCTTGCATTCTTGGTCGATACCGTCGGCGAGATGCGTAATCGGCCGCTGACAGTACATGCTACCGGCGCAACCCTGGAGATACTTCGTGCGCATTTATTCAACTGGGCGACGTGGCCGGATTTCAGTGAAATCCCGACAGCTGAAAAGCCCTTCATGCGCTTTTCTGAAATTCGCCTCGGCGAAGTGGTGGTCGTTGACGGCCGTCGCATTACCCCGCTACCAGCCAATCACACTGTGCCTGCAGTGGGCTATCACCTTGACGCGGGTACCAGTAGTTTGGTTTTTTCAGGCGATACGGGGCCATGCCCGGCGTTGTGGCATGCGGTTAATCGAATTGAAAATCTCAAATATTTGATTATCGAATGCGCATTTTCAGATCGCGAGCGACGCTTGGCCGAGTTGTCCAAACATTTGTGCCCGACCATGCTCAAAGAAGAATTGGCGCAATTGCAACGCGATGCTGAAGTATTCATCACGCATTTGAAGCCCGGTCAAATTGAGCTAACGATGCAAGAGATTGAAGATTGCGTCGGCGAATTCCGTCCGCGCATGTTGCAAAACAATCAGCTATTCGATTTATGACATGAACGTATTGCCTGCAACCCTCGAAGCTTTGTCACGCTTGCAACCGTTGGGTCAGCTCGACGAAAAAAACCTGCGCGGACTGTTACCTTTGTGTCGCTATGACAGCTATCAACGCAACGCCAATCCCTTGCGTGAAACAAATTGGGATGGTCGCGTAATGTATCTGACCAAAGGACAGCTTAGAGTCGATGCCGCTGATGGCGGGATGGATATTTTGGTGGGCGGATATGACAAAGCACTTTTTCCGGTAGTCTCCGACGTGCGCCATCCGTCAGGCGCGAAGGCTCTGACCGACATTGAAGTGCTGAGTCTGGATGAAGAGCCGCTCGATATCTTGGTGACTTGGGACCAGGTCGCACAAAAATCTGGTCAGTCGACTAACGACAGTACGACAACAACAGAATGGCGTCGTATGTCGGGATTGTTCACCATGGAAAATTTGACGCTCGGTGCCTTGGCCGAACTGCCTGCGGCGAACATTGATATGCTATTACAACAGTTTGAATCGGTGTCGGTGCATCGTGATGATGTCATCATCAAGCAGGGCGATTTGGGTGATTATTATTTTCTGATTGAGCGCGGGCGTTGTAAAGTCTCGCGGCAAATTGCGGGAACTTCGGTGGACCTTGCCGAGCTCAAAGAAGGTGATGTATTTGGCGAAGAAGCCTTGCTTGCCGATAGCGTCCGTAATGCCACTGTGACCATGAAAACTGATGGATCATTGTTGCGTTTGGCCAAAGATGCGTTTCTCAAAATGTTGCGTGAGCCGTTGATGAAACGTATTGATTTCGCGGCAGCGAAGCAGAAAATTGCCGAGGGTGCGACCTGGGTGGATGTAAGATTTCCTGCGGAATTCCAAACCAATGGTTTGCCGAATGCCATTAACATTCCGCTCAACGATATTCGCGAGGCCTCTGCGGTTTTGGATCACAAGCAACAATATGTGGTCTATTGCCAAACCGGACGTCGCAGTGCGGCGGCGGCGTTTTTGTTGTCTCAACGCGGCATCAATGCTTTGCTACTCGAAGGCGGATTAAAAGCCATGTCGGATAAAAGGGAGTTAGAAATATGAGTGCTGCACCCGCAACAGCCAGTGCAGATCCGAGCATGTCGGATGTCGGTAGTCGTTTGACATTCTTCAAAAGCCTACAGACTGTCACCAACAAAATTCACGCAACCGCTAACGTCGATGAAATCATGCTTGAGCTTTCGGCCGAAATTTGCGCCTTGTTCAATGCGGATCGACTCACGATTTATTCGGTCGGCGAAGACAAAGCTTCGATAGTCTCGAAAGTAAAAACCGGTCTAAATTCTTTCAAGGATCTGCGTCTGCCGATTGCCGATCAAAGTATTGCCGGCCATGTCGCGCTGTCTAGAAAGACGGTGAATATTCGCGACGTGTATGACGAAGCCGAACTCAAGGCGGTCAACGCTTCCTTGCGTTTCCTTCAGGAAGTAGACAAGCGCACTGGCTATCGTACCAAGCAAATGTTGGTCGCGCCGGTGGTCGAAGAACAGACCGGCGAGTTGATGGGGGTTGTTCAGATCATCAACAACAAAGCCGGCGTGCCGTTTGCGACGGTCGCCGAAGAGGGTGTCAAAGGGCTGGGTGAAACACTGGCGATTGCGTTTTCCCAGCGCAACAAACCCGTTCATGTCATTAAGACCAAGTACGATCATCTGGTTTCCGATGCCTTGATTTCAGCGCAGGAAATGGAGCTGGCGACGCGCACCGCGCGGCGTAAGGGCTTGGATATCGAAGAAGTTCTGATCAATGAATTTCAGGTCAAGCAGCCGATACTTGGCGCATCACTCGGCAAGTTTTTTAATGTTCCCTATGAGCCGTTCAAAGCGGATCGAGTTAAACCAGCGGATCTCCTCAAGAACTTGAAGCGCGACTACCTTGAGCAGTATCTCTGGGTGGCTGTTGATGAAACGCCGGAAGGCGTAATCGTCGTTTGTCTTGACCCTGAGCAGGTTAAAGGTTCGCGCGTAGTCAATAATATTTTCCCGCGTAGCAAACTTCAGTATCGCGTCACCACTAATCGCGAATTCAAACAAACCCTGGATGCATTTTTTGGTGGCGGTGGCGGTGGCGAAGCTGGATATAGCGACGATAGCAACGTCGCCGACATGCTCTCGACTTTGGATCAAGACGATGGCGAGACTGAGGGTTCGAGTGATGATGTTTCGGCGGCGGCAGATAACGAGCTGGTCAAACTAGTTAATAAAATTATTGTCGATGCCTACCAACAAGGTGTGTCGGATATTCACGTCGAGCCGGGTTTGGGCAAAGACAAAGTGCTGATTCGTTTCCGCAAAGACGGCTCGTTGATGAAATACATCGAGGTACCGGCGAGCTATCGCAATGCGATGGTTGCGCGACTCAAAATCATGTGCGATTTGGATATTGCCGAGCGACGCAAGCCGCAAGACGGCAAAATCAAGTTCAAGAAATTTGGTCCCCTGGATATTGAGCTGCGTGTGGCGACCTTGCCGACTACCGGCGGTGTTGAAGACGTGGTGATGCGGATTTTGGCCGCCGGC
>JANYAW010000379.1 GCA_025361105.1 Rhodocyclaceae bacterium
TCGACAAGAGATTATTGACGACCCAATACAGCACCAGACCGGCCGGAAAAAACAGGAACATTCCGGTAAATACTATCGGCATCATCCACATGATTTTGGCCTGAATGGGATCCGCCGGTGCGGGATTTAATCGGGTTTGCACCAACATGGTTACGCCCATGATAAGCGGTAGAACATAGAACGGATCTTTCACTGACAAGTCAGTAATCCAGCCCAGCCAAGGCGCATTGCGCATTTCGACAGTACCGAGCAAAACCCAATACAAGGAAATGAACACTGGAATTTGCACCAGCACCGGCAAGCATCCGCCTAGCGGATTCACTTTTTCCTTTTTGTACATCTCCATCATTTCTTGATTCAGGCGCTGCTTGTCGTCGCCAAATGTTTCCTTGAGTTTGGTTAGTTTGGGCGTTAGCACACGCATCTTTGCCATCGACTTGTAACTCGCCGCGGACAGAGGGAAAAACGCCAGCTTAATCAAAACCGTCAAGGCAATAATCGACCATCCCCAATTGCCGAGCACCAGATGAATTGCCGCCAACACCCAGAACAATGGCGCTGCGATGACTTTCAACACTCCATAGTCCACCACCACATCCAGACCCGGCGCAATTTTCTCCAACTGACTCTGCAACTGTGGGCCAGCGTAAAGCGACACCGAACTTTTCCCATCTGCTGCCACCGGAACAATTACGCCTGCCGAATACAAGCCATCAGCGACCTTGCGAATGTAAAACTCACGCTCTACGCCCGCTGCAGGCAACCAGGCAGAGACGAAATAGTGTTGCACCATTGCCAACCAACCATTATTGGCTTTCGTTGCAAATTTCGCTTTGCCTTTCGCGACGTCCGAAAAATCTACCTTTTGGTACTTATCGGCCTCGGTATAAACCGCTGGGCCGGTGAAGGTAGAAACGCCCATCATCATTCCACCACCGGACCCTTCGGCCGGCTTACCGTCTCTAGTCATTTGATAATAGGCGTATCCACCAACCGGCAAGCCTTCATACCGAACTTCGATCTGATAGCTATTCCGGCGGAAAGTGTAAGTCTTTACTACGCCATCAGACCCCTTAGTATCAGGTGTTAATCGAATCACTAGCTCATCGCTTCCAGTTTTCAGCACCTGATCGCCCGCCGGGAAAAGCCAGACTGTTTTGTGATTTGGCAAGCCTTCGCCAAGCGCTCCGGACTGAGCCAGATAAACATGCTTTCCGGATTCCGAGAACAAGACGAAGCCTTTGGACTTGTCGTCCGTATCCGGATGTCCGGTCAGCTCCAGGTGAACCAAATCACCGCCCTGTGCCGATATTTCGGCGACAAACAAATCCGTCACAACCTTAAGATTTGGTGTTGCGCTCTTCGCGACTTCCCCTGCAACCGGTACAACTGCAGCACCAATTGGTGTATTGGCCGGTGTAGGCAACGCGCCATTTACACTCTTGGCGCTTTCGGTGCCAGCGGAATGAGTCGCGACCGCCGCAGCTTGCGGCAAGGCTTGTTTTTGCCATGCGTCCCATAGCATCACTAAAGAAAAACTAAACACCAAAAGAAGAATCAGTCGTCGATTATCCATCGCTCTATCTATAAAAATTGTCAAGGAACAGGATCATAGCCGCCCGAATGCCAAGGATTGCAACGCAGCACACGCCGAATTGCCAACCAGCCACCACGAGTCAAGCCGTGGGCTTGTAAAGCTTCAATGGCGAAACTTGAGCAACTCGGTGAAAACCGGCATCTAGGGCCTAACCATGGGCTGATCGCATATTGGTATACACGAATCAGCATTACCACTGGCAACGCCGTCAGTTTGGTGAAGCTCATCACGCGATCGCGCCAAACGGCTTACTCTCTTGGAGATTGATTACTCGTTTCAACAAAACTTCAATCTCGGCTCGGTACTGCTTTTTTTGCAATACGCGATCAAGCTTTACTTCCTTGAGCGACCGCGTTAGTCGCAACACGAGGTCATATGGCGGAAGTCCCGCTGCTTGATGCCGAAACGCTTCTCTGGCTTGACGGCGAATCAAATTTCGCGTTACAGCCTGCTTAGCCAAGCGCTTCGGCAGCACCAAACCTAACCGCGCAATTCCGTTCGGTGAAATAGCCTGATGCAAGGAAAACATGTCTCCCCGCTTAGATAATCGCGACCCCAAAACGGCTGAAAATTCTCGCGCATTATGCAAACGTTGCAGCGAGGTAAAACCAGTGTTCAGACACTCAGGCGATGACGACCCTTGGCACGACGAGCACGAATAACAGCTCGTCCGCCACGAGTACGCATGCGCACAAGGAAGCCGTGAGTACGTTTGCGGCGTACCACGGAAGGTTGATAGGTGCGTTTCATGGAAGTTCCCAAAGATGTAAAAGTAAACCTTGGATTACAACGGTTTTGCTGCATTTTGTCAAGCACTTAGCACCATGAAACGCTTCTTGCACATTGCTGTGGATAACTTTTTTCCAAACCGCTAGAATCACTCGCTCACCGCAAAAATTCACGTGTCTAGTGCCACTAAATGGCTCTTCGAGCTTGAATTCAATCGAAAAAACTACCTTAAGCCCAACTTCCAGCGCCATTTGCATCTTGTCATGAATGATTTTTGGTCCGCCTGTCTGTTGCGTTTCGAGCAAGATCTGCCCGCACAGCAATTCAACACATGGGTTCGCACCCTTCGCCTTGAACCATGTCCAAGCCAAAACCCCTTCAAATTTCTATTGGTTTCACCAAATCGTTGGGTAATGAATTGGGTTCGCGAACGCTGCCTTGCGCAAATTGAAGCAATAGGACTGGAGTATTTCGACTCACCAATCACCATTGACCTTATGGTTGAAGTTAAAAGTGAAATTGAGCCGACAGACGATGCAACAGAAATTATCGTCCCGGCGAATATTTCGCAAAACCTTTTCAAAAAACAGACGACGGCCAATCACAGCGGCAAAAGCTCCGACCAAACCTTTGAGAAAAGCCGCTTGAATCGCGAGTTTACTTTTGACAATTTGGTCACCGGTAGAGCCAATGATCTTGCGCGCGCGGCAGCGCAACAAGTTGCCCTCAACCCAGGTATTTCCTACAACCCATTATTTATTTATGGCGGTGTCGGACTGGGAAAAACTCATCTCATACACGCCATCGGAAACGCCATTTACGCAGAGTATCCGGACATAGAAATTCGCTACGTGCACGCAGAAGACTACTTCTCGGATGTGGTTAGAGCGTTTCAGCAAAAATCCTTTGATAAATTCAAACACTACTACCGATCACTTGATTTACTGCTTATCGACGACATTCAGTTTTTCAATAAAAAAGAGCGAACGCAAGAAGAGTTTTTCTACGCATTCAATGCTTTGGTTGAGGCTAAAAAACAAATAATCATCACTTGCGATACCTACCCAAAAGATATTCATGGTTTAGAAGATCGCCTAATCTCTCGTTTTGACTGGGGTCTCACCGTCGCCATCGAGCCACCAGAACTGGAAATGCGCGTCGCGATTCTTAAGAAAAAGGCGGGTGTTGAGCGAATAATATTGAGCGATGAAGTAGCATTCCTAATAGCAAAAAATTTGCGCTCAAATGTTCGTGAATTGGAAGGCGCGCTTAACCGCGTAATGGCGTATGCACGCTTTCATGGGCGTGAAATTAGTTTGGAAGTTGCCAAAGAAGCACTACGCGATATTTTGGGTGCCACGAATCGACACATCACCATGGAGCTGATCCAAAAAACTGTGGCTGACTACTATCGGATAAAAGTCTCGGAAATGTATTCAAAAACCCGCACCCGCGCCATTGCAAGACCACGACAAGTCGCGATGTGGTTGACCCGTGAGCTCACCGACCGCAGCCTGCCTGAAATTGGTGATGCATTCGGTCGCGATCACACCACTGTGTTACACGCGTGTCGGACTGTCGGTGATTTACGTTTTAAGGACACAATTATCAATAACGACCTTCATGTCTTAATGCAAACAATACGTGAATAAATCACACTAACAAGCTGTGGATAGCCAAGCCGATTACACTGTTAATAACTCAACGAATATTTATTAAGCTTAGTAAAAATTTTACCTATCCACATCACTCCACAAACCAAACACCAATCTTTCCACCTACTACTCCACAAGCTAAGTTGTTCTAAACAAAACCTAAAACCATATTCTCCCCAGAAAACAACTCCCCTCATCATCATCAAGAGGTTTTATATATGCTTTTATTTAAAGGTTCACGCGACCAACTACTCGCTCCATTGCAGTCAGTTTGTGGAATTGTCGAAAAACGACATACCTTACCTATTCTTTCCAACGTCCTTTTGGAAAAAAAAGGTGAAACCCTCACGCTTTTAGCGACCGACATTGAAGTGCAGATCACCACTAGCACCCAGACTAGCGGTGCTGACAAACAATCATTAACTGTGGCAGCACGCAAACTTCAAGACATCCTCCGGTCTTTGCCTGAAGCGGCTGAGATTAGTTTGATGTTTGAGGATAAACGCTTGCAACTCAAAGCTGGCAAGAGTCGATTTAATTTACAAACCTTACCGGCGGATGACTTCCCGCGAATTGCAGCAGCGTCAGGGCAAACCACACAATTAATAATCACCCAAAGGCAAATGCGACGTTTGCTCGCTTATGTGCAATATGCAATGGCGCAGCAAGATATTCGTTATTACCTTAACGGTTTGCTGCTTGTGGCCAAAGGTAATGATCTGATTGTGGTAGCTACTGATGGTCACCGGTTAGCATTTACCAGCGAAACATTATCAGAAAACCTCACCCCAATTGAAGTAATTCTTCCCCGCAAAACTATCATCGAATTGTCACGCCAGCTCAGTGATACTGATGAACCACTCACTATTACACTCACCCCAACACAAGCGTCATTCGCATTTAGTAACATCGAGCTCATCTCTAAATTAATCGACGGAAAATTTCCCGATTACGAACGTGTTATTCCGCAAAATCACACCAAATCTATCAAACTTAATCGCCAGCAACTACTTCAATCTTTGCAACGCGTGGCGATTTTGACTAACGAAAAGTTCCGTGGAGTGCGTTTGGTCTTGGGTTCCGACAGCCTGAAAATTCTTTCAACCAACTCCGAGCAAGAAGATGCACAAGAAGAAATTGAGATTAGTTATACCGGGGAAGCCCTTGATGTCGGATTTAATGTCACCTATTTGCTCGATATATTGAATAACGTGACCACCGAAACCGTTGAGTTACGGTTGGCAGATTCAAATTCCAGCGCACTATTTCTACTTCCTGACAACGTAAACTTCAAATACGTCGTCATGCCAATGCGTATCTAAATCGTAGTTTTTGCTTCATATTGAAATGGAATTTTATGGCTGTTAGTGACGCACCTAATGACTACGATGAATCAAGTATTCAACAATTAGAAGGACTTGAAGCGGTTAGAAAACGACCTGGTATGTATATCGGCGACACGTCCGATGGCACTGGTTTGCACCACATGGTATTTGAAGTGGTAGACAACGCAATCGATGAAGCTTTAGCTGGTCATTGTGACGATATTGTTATCGTGATCCATACCGACAATTCAATTTCTGTCGCCGACAACGGGCGCGGTATCCCTACCGGTATTAAGTTTGACGACAAGCACGAACCAAAACGATCGGCCGCTGAGATTGTGATGTGCGTGCTTCACGCAGGCGGTAAGTTCAACCAAAACTCCTACAAAGTTTCTGGTGGATTGCATGGTGTTGGTGTCTCTTGCGTCAACGCACTCTCGCTTTGGCTGCGCCTCACTATTCGCCGCGACGGAAAAAAATACCTCCTTGAATTCAATCGCGGCCACGCCGTTGACCGTTTGATTGAAACTCAAAATGGTGTGGAAGTTTCACCGCTGCGCGTCACCGGAACAACCGAGAAACGTGGCACTGAAGTGCATTTCTTAGCCGACGAAGAAATTTTCGGTCTGGTGGAATTTCATTACGACATCATTGCCAAACGGCTGCGCGAACTTTCATTTCTCAACAACGGTGTCAAGATTCGGCTCACTGATCAACGCAACAACAAAGACGAAGACTTCGCTTTCTCGGGTGGTGTAAAAGGTTTTGTCGAATACATCAACCGAACCAAAACCGTGCTGCATCCGGTGATTTTTCATGCGGCCGGCGACGCTGACCAAAATGGTGTCACCATCACCGTTGAAGTCGCCATGCAATGGAACGATGCTTACACTGAACAAGTTTTGTGCTTTACCAACAATATTCCGCAGTCCGATGGCGGCACGCACCTGACTGGTTTGCGCGCGGCGATGACGCGAGTCATCAACAAATATATCGATGAAAATGAGATCGCTAAAAAGGCCAAGGTAGAAATCACTGGCGATGATATGCGCGAAGGCTTGGCTTGCGTGTTGTCGGTAAAAATGCCCGATCCGAAATTCTCCTCACAAACCAAAATGAAACTGGTGTCCTCAGAAGCGAGGCCAGCGGTTGAGGAAGTCGTCGCACAGAAATTGGCAGATTTTCTACTCGAACGCCCGCTTGATGCAAAGATTATCTGCGGCAAGATTGTTGAAGCGGCGCGCGCACGCGATGCCGCACGCAAAGCGCGTGAGATGACGCGGCGTAAGGGTGTGCTTGACGGTC
Source organism: Rhodocyclaceae bacterium (assembly GCA_025361105.1). GTDB lineage: Bacteria > Pseudomonadota > Gammaproteobacteria > Burkholderiales > Rhodocyclaceae > JADKHX01. The sequence goes on from JANYAW010000379.1 coordinate 6,612, forward strand.
TTGGCCTACCTGGCAAGCTCGCCGATTGCCAAGAAAAGGATCCGGCGTTGTGCGAGGTCTATATCGTCGAGGGTGATTCCGCTGGCGGCTCAGCCAAGCAAGGTCGCGATCGTAAATTTCAAGCCATTCTGCCCTTGCGCGGCAAGGTGCTCAACGTTGAAAAGGCACGCTACGAAAAACTACTGGCATCGGAACAAATTGTGACCCTGGTCACCGCATTGGGTTGTGGCATCGGCACACAAGACTTCAACATTGAAAAGTTACGCTATCACCGCATCATCATCATGACCGACGCGGACGTGGATGGCGCGCACATCCGCACGCTGTTACTGACGTTGTTGTATCGTCAAATGCCGCAACTGGTCGAGCGTGGACATGTCTATATCGCACAGCCGCCGTTGTACAAAATCAAACATGGCAAGCACGAGACTTATATCAAGGACGATCACGAACTCAATCAACATTTACTGCGAATTGCACTCGAAGGCGCGCAGCTCGTGTCAGCGACTGGGTTAGTGCCGATTGAAGGTGATGCGCTTGGCGAGCTGGCCAAATCTTATTTGCTGGCCGAGGCCGTCATTCGTCGCGTTGGCGACTTTATTGATGCCGAAGTGCTGCAAGCCATGCTCTCACAAAATATTGAGGTCAGTCTTGCCGACGAGGCGGCAGCGCGTAACAGCGCCGCCGCCATCAAATTACATCTGAATAACAGTGTTCAAATCCATGCCAAATTCGATTCAGTTCACGAATCATGGATGCTCGCCGTAGAGCGCCAACATCATGGAAATCTCCGTGTTGCGCGCTTGGACGAGGATTTTTTGCGCTCCGGTGATTACCAGCAAATTCGTCGCACGGCGCAGCTCATTGCCGGTGTGATTGGCGATGACGCAGTAATCCGTCGCGGCGAAAAATCGCTCGCGGTCAAGAGTTTTGCCGATGCGATCATGTGGTTGCTGGGTGAAGTGGATCGAGGCTTGTCAAAGCAACGCTACAAGGGTCTTGGCGAGATGAATCCCAGCCAGCTTTGGGAAACCACCATGGATCCAGCGGTACGTCGTTTGTTGCGGGTGCAGATTGAAGACGCGATTACGGCAGATGAAATCTTCACCACTTTGATGGGTGATGATGTCGAACCACGTCGCGCTTTTATCGAGAGCAACGCGCTCTACGCCAAAAATATCGACATCTAAGCGCAGGGGCGATGCAGGGCTAATGCAATAGCCTTTGCGCGCCCGTGGCGGTCGATTCCAGCACGGTTCCGCTATTGGTGACCACCTGGAGCTTCAATCCCCATTCGGCACCGATGGCGGCCTCCTGCAATAGGCGCGCGAGTACATGCACCAACTTCTCATCTAGTTCCAAATGCAGGCCTTGCCCTTCTTGCGGGAGCAAGGTCAGCGTTTGTGTATGGCCTTCTTTGGCATTGACAGAAATGCGTGCCAGTAAAATCGGTTGCTCGCCTAGCGGGAACTGCGATCCTTTTTGATATTGACTACTGAAATTCGCAGCGCCGACCGCTTCACCATGCGCCATCTCGGCCAACACGCTCCGCGCTTGCGGATTGTCCGGTGCCTTGCGCGAATTAAAAGCGTCGGCAATTTTCATCAAAATTGGCCAGAGCAATTCAACGAAGCGGCGAGTCAGCCAAAAACGAAATTCCGCGTCATCGGTGGTACGCACGCGCAACAGCAGACGATCCTCCGCTGCATCGTAGCTGGCGCTAAATTGTTCAAGTTGATTTGGGTTACTCATGGTGAACTTCAGAACCTGACAATAAGTTTTCGTCGTTGGCATCCTACCGCAGTCAATGTGCACCGGAGATTATTGTCGCCACAAAAACTTCTGCTCGTCTGACGGCGGGTTACCAGCACCAACTGACCACTGGTGTCGCCCGATACAATTGCAGGCAACACTTTCAGAATCACCCATTATGGCCGGAGCCAGTCTCTTAGTTTTGCTTGACGACATCGCTGCGGTACTCGACGATGTCGCTTTGCTGACCAAAGTTGCGGCGCAAAAAACCGCCGGTGTCCTGGGCGACGATTTGGCGCTCAACTCGCAACAAGTTGCAGGTGTGCGCGCCGAGCGCGAGATTCCGGTGATCTGGGCGGTCGCCAAAGGATCCTTCAAAAACAAGTTAATACTAGTTCCGGCGGCATTGCTGACTAGCGCACTGTTGCCGTGGCTAATCACGCCCTTACTGATGGTCGGTGGTGCATATTTGTGTCTCGAGGGCTTCGAGAAAATCGCTCATTCCTTACTGCACAGCAAAGCCGAAGACCTCCACGACCACGCCGAGTTGGCTGCGGCAGCAGCAAGCTCCGAGCTTGATTTGATGGCCTTTGAAGCGGACAAAATCAAAGGCGCGATACGCACCGATTTTGTATTGTCGGCCGAGATTATTGTGATCGCCCTTGGCACCGTTGCCGACGCGGCGTTTATAACCCGAATGGCGGTCGTCGCAGGCGTGGCGGTAGTGATGACGGTCGGCGTGTATGGCTTTGTCGCGTGCATCGTCAAGCTCGACGATTTGGGTTTTTATTTGTGCCGCCACCCCGCCATCACAACACGCTTGAGAATTCAACATCTCATCGGCCGTGCTTGTCTCTTTGGCGCGCCAATGTTGATGAAATTCCTCACCGTGGTTGGTACGGCAGCGATGTTCCTGGTCGGCGGCGGTATTTTGACCCACGGCATTCCCGTGTTGCATCATGCTATCGACGCTGCGGCCAGCGTGGTTGCTGCTTGGCCGTTAGGCGGCCTGCTGGAATTTCTCGCGCCACTATTGCTCAACGCCTTGGCTGGCATCGTTGCCGGCTTGGCTTGCTGGGCGCTGATCACCGGCACCAGCAAACTACGCGCGAAACCCAAATGACTGACCACTACGCAGTGTTCGGCAACCCCATCGCGCACAGCCGTTCGCCGCGCATTCACGCGATGTTCGCGGCCCAAACGGGTCAAGCCTTGGACTATGAGGCACGCCTTGTTCCGCGCGATGGTTTTGCTGGCGCGCTGCGCGATTTCATTGTTCAAGGCGGACGCGGTGCCAATGTCACCGTGCCATTCAAGCTTGAAGCGCATGCACTGTCCACGCAGCTAACCCCTCGAGCGCAAGCGGCGGGGGCGGTGAATACTTTGCGCTTTGATGGCAGCAACATTTTGGGCGACAACACTGACGGCGTTGGTTTGGTGCGCGACCTAATGCAAAACCACTACTGCAAATTGAAAGCGCGACGCGTGCTATTGATCGGGGCAGGTGGCGCTGCGCGCGGGGTGTGGCAGCCACTGCTCGACGAATCGCCCGCGCTGCTGGTGGTTGCGAATCGCACCCTGCATAAGGCGCAGGCATTGGTCGATGAAGCCGGATCATCAACCCGGCATATCGAGGCGGCCAGTTTGGACACACTCGCCGGTCGAGCGTTTGATGTCATCATCAACGCGACTTCGACAGGCCTCAACGATACCGACACATCTCCTTTTGGCGGCGTGTCACCAGCACCAACTGGTGAATTTTTCTACGAGATGATGTACGGTCGCGAGACCGCATTCATGCACCAGGCGCACGCCAGTGGCGCGCGAGTCTCCGATGGTCTGGGCATGTTGGTCGAGCAGGCGGCTGAAGCGTTCTACCTGTGGCGTGGCGTACGGCCAGACACCGCGCCGGTGTTGGCTGCGATACGTGCTGAACTGAACGACCAGCACTGATGAAGCACCCCGCACCGCGCTGGCTCAAACTAGCTTTGCTCGCCATCGTTTTATTGATTACCGCGTGGCAAAGCTGGTATGTCGGATGGGTGCTGTGGTGGAAATGGTTCGATCCACAAATGACCAGTTTCCAAAGCCAACGCCTGGATGAGTTGAAAGAAAAAAATCCAACAGCGGTGCTTAAAAAACAATGGCTGCCCTACGCCAAAATTTCTACTCAGCTCAAACGTGCAGTAATTGCCTCCGAAGACGATAAATTTGTCGACCACGAAGGCTTCGATTGGGAAGGCATACAAAAAGCCATTGAGAAAAATCAAAAGAAAGGCAAAGTCGTTGCCGGTGGTTCGACCATCTCGCAACAACTGGCGAAAAATCTATTGCTCTCGCCGAATAAAACTATGCTGCGTAAAGTAGAAGAAGCCAGCATCACCCTGTGGCTGGAGTTGCTCTGGGACAAGCGGCGAATTCTCGAGGTATATTTGAATGTGGTCGAGTGGGGAAATGGAATTTTCGGCGCGGATGCCGCCGCCCAGCGCTATTTCGGCATCAGCGCAACGCAATTGAATGCCGAGCAATCGGCGCGACTCGCGGTGATGTTGCCGGCACCAAGACGCTTTGAAAAAAACCCGAACTCCTCCTATGTGAATGGCCGCGTCGAGGCAATATTGGCGCGTATGAATTCGGCTGAGGTTCCGTAATCCGGTGCCGCATTCAGAGTGCAGAAATTTTGCCTCGCCTGCTAATATGCGACGCGTATTCAGCAAGAATTTACCGTCATGATTCCCAGCGTTTCACTGCATCTGCTGACGCAAGATAATTCCATTCCGGGGAATCGGAAAGATGGCTTTCGTTATCACCATCTGTTGTTTGTGATTGTGCTGACACCGATTTACCTGTGGTTTGAATTAGCCTTCGGTGTTCGCTTGCTCGATGCGATGAGTGGCGTGGTAGTGCTCAATGATTCCAGCGCGATTGAGCATTGGGGGCGCCTGATTTCTGGTGCAGCGGTGGCGTTGTTGCTGCTTTCGAGTTGGGTTCGGCAATGCGAAAAGCAAGTAATACGCTGGCCGGTGGCGCTATCGGTCGGCTTTGGCATCATCGTTTTTTCGGTGATTGTAGCGTGGTGGGCGCAAGGCAAAGTGCTGGATTTTTATGTGCAGCGTTCGCGCGAAGAAATCCCGCTGGCGCTTACTTTATTGGCCGTCACATTAGTCACTGGTTATGTTTTGTTTCGCTTGTGGTTGCGCTATGCCACCGAAAGTCAGCGCGGTCGCTACGTTTGGTTATCGGTCGGTGTGATGGCGATTTTGGCAGCCGGCGTTGGCCAAAGTTTGTTGTTGAAAAGCAAGAGCGAAACGGCTGTGGCGGTCTTGGGTGCCGAGCGCCAAGCGACGGCAACACTGACCGTGATTCGTCGTGCACTGGTCTCTGACGCCTACAAGCTCGACGATTCCGAGCACGACAACCGCGCCTTGCTCAGCCCCGAAGGCAAGGCGTATTTGGCGCTGTTTCCGGTGTTTGGCCGCGTGCTCGATCAAGAACGTTTTGCCAATGATCGTTCGCGCCTGGTGGCCGAGTTTATGTATTCCGATTGGCAACGGGATTACGGTGCCACATCGTTCGCGGGTTACACCGAGCTCGAAGCCGAACTCAAAGCGATTTATGACGGGCCATATGCCGCTGGCAAGTCTGCTTACCAGATTGATGGCCGCCTGATTCCTGCAGGATTAAGTTTTGCTGCGTTTCAAAAGCACCCTGCTGTCAGCCGACATTTGCGTAACGGTATGGGTTGCTTTGATTGCGAGCTGGTGATGGGGATGAATCGCGAAAGCTTCGGTCAGGAAATTTTTAAATGGACGCAAGCGCATAACGTCAAGCAAGCGGTCGAAACCCTCGCCGATCCCAAGAGCTTTGAATCCGGCCGCTACGGCGAGCGCGCTGCGCGCATCTATTGGGCACCGATATTGGCGCTGCTGTTTTCGATGGCCGGCGCCTTCATTCATGTGTTCAAGTTGCTGGTGACGATTACCGCCTACTTTCATCGCCTGACCTTTAACCGCATTGACTCCGCCGATTCGCCGCTGGCCAACGAAGTCATCACCAACAACAATCGGGTTACTGCGGCTGCAATCATTGCGCTGGTGATGTTTGTTTATTTCGCTGATAACCGCATCACCGGCAATGCCGGCTATGTCGCCATGCGTGAAAAAATGTGGACCGAGAGTCCCATCATCGGGGCGATAGCTGCGCATTGGACAGTCAACGCACAAGGCTTTGTGTATCCCTTCACCAAAAAAATTCGCCCACCGTGGTTAACCTTTAACGACGATCCGATAGCGGATATTCCCTACATTAACAAATGGCTCGCGGTGGATTACGAATGATTGGCTATGTGACTGTCGGCACCAATGATTTGGAACGCGCTGCGGCGTTTTACGATACGCTATTTGCCAGCATCAGCGGCAAGCGCGTATTTGCCTCGCCACAAGGCGTGGTGTGGAGTTTGTCGCGCATTTCGCCGGGCTTTGGCGTGTTCATTCCGTTCGATGGCAAACCAGCGACCAACTGCAATGGCAGCATGGTCGCGCTGGCGATGCTGAGTAAAAAACATGTTGATAATTTTTATGCCAAAGCATTAAGCCTGGGCGCGATTGATGAAGGTCAGCGCGATCACAACGCACGCTTTTACATCAATTATTTTCGCGATCTGGATGGCAACAAATTGGGCGCGTATTTCATGGAAGAGCGGCGCACCAAAAGACGACAGGAATAGCTTTGGCGGATTATGTGGCGAAAGTGATTAGGGCGAGACTTCTGGCCATAAAACACTTTTAAAATTTGCAGCCAGCTCTTGTTGTTCGGCGAGACGTTTGGACTTTTCGTTGCCAGTATCCCAGCCAATGATCACTCCATGTTCTGGATAATCGATAGGAACGCAATTTGGTGCCGCTTCGCAACGTAGACCTGAAAGCTGTACCTTAGCTACAGTTATTTCGACTGCCGCCAAAGTATTTTTTCCTGTGATTATTGTATTGCCCAAGTACCAAAATCGTTCATCACAAACCCCATTTCTGCCACACACAGACGTTTCCCACTTTCCTGTCTCAGGGGATCGTTCTGGTGCAAAAACTGCCGGTTTTGGTTTGCCGTCCTTGAATTTGCGGTCCAGCTTAAACACAAATCTCCCCACTGATCCATCCGGGGTAACGAAAGCGTGGTTTTCGCTAATCGAATTAGGATTGAGTGATTTCTTGAACCAATTGCAGAATTTTTTTAGGAATCGCATCCTTGAATTGGCGTTCGCCATTATCGGAATCCATGTTGCCTCGACGAGCTGCAAAAGAAGCGCGCCCATCTTCACGCAGTGAAATCGTCATCATCTGTCCATGATGACCACGCCAATCGAATAACACCTCGCCATCGGAATCAAGATCGAGATCTGGTTGCGGTAGCTCTCGTGGGAAGGCTAAGAGAAATGATTTCGCCAAGGCAAGCACGGTGGAATGCTCAACGGTCATACCGTGTTCATGTGCTAACTCATGAAGGTCATTAAAGACGGCGGACGACGCCGCTGTATTAAGCTTGAGTCGCCAAAATTCACGAGTTATCTGCCCTTTTAGCCATCCGGCACTGACTCCAGCACTTGGTGATCCAAGCCCGTCAAACACGCTAATCGGTGATCGTGCTAATGCAGTCATTCGTACATCTCCGCAGTTCTTTCAGTTATGTGTTCAAAAAACATTCGGTTCTTTTGCGTCCGGAGTTCTTCCATGGCTTCCCAGATTGCGCCATCGTTGCCAGATTCAATACGGGCATTACGGAAGACGTCAATATCAAGTACAACAGTGACCGAGTCCATGTTTATTGACGTTTCTTCTAGGGCTTGTGTAATGATGGACACACACTTCAACTGGTCGTCTGGAATCACGACGCGTTGCAAAAACGCGCTGACGGCCTGAGGCAATCCTTTCGGCACCTCGGGGAGACATTCCAAGTAGTCTGAAAAATCTTCCATCGGCAACGGCAATCTTATCTCATTAATGTATCGGACTGCCAATCGGGTAACTAGTAACGGTGGAACCATTTTCACCATGACTCCCCAAGCTTCCTTTGCCGCATCGAGTAAATCTTCCCATCGACCATAAGGATGCAAGCGACTAAACGTAAACCCATTGGTTTGATATTGAATGACGTGTAAGGGCGGTATCGAATCCAACCTTATGCCTAATGCAGTTTGATTCGACGTGGCCTCATGTTTGCCGTCCGCGTCTAGTTTAAGACCTACAAACGCCTCCCAAATCGGCGCTGACTTCTCAAATTTACTGCCCATTTGCGTTGCCGCTTGTTCAATGATCTCAATTGATACTGGTGGTTCAAACCGAATATCAATTAGCGCTTCTCGGGCTGGCGCATTACTGAGTTGCCGCATTCTTGCCACTAAATTTCACTCCATGAATTAGCCAAGAATCGTATGCTGAGGTGCATGTCGTGTTTGCCCACCCTACAATTCTCACACATGCGACAAGGTATGGTTGAAAGAAATGTAGCTTGATTGTGAGTCTTCGTTACCGTCCGCTTGAGCTTGTTGTGATTGCCCTGGTTGCATCAGGCTTCCTAAGTAACTACAAATTGCACAGCGTCATTTCAAACGCGATTTCCGCATCGACTTGTTTGGGTCGCTGTTCCATATCGGCGGCAAGGAAGCGGATATTGATGGCAAATTTTCCGGCGGAAATTTCAGGCACTACCGAATCGCTGGCGGCCAGGCGCAGGCGCACCAGTTGCGCGTTGCGCCCGCCGAGCATGAGCTGAAAAGCGCCCTTGCTGGCGTTTAGTCGTTCGGGGCGACCCGAGGCGCGCAGCAGGCGCAGGACAATGGCCAGTGCGGCGCGAATCGCCAGCATCGGTTTTATCCAGACATCAATATCATGACGACGCAGCACCGAATCCTTGTGCAACCAGTGGTGATAACCCGGCAGATCAAATTCGCAGACGCCACCAGGAATTCCGGCGCGATTTTTAATCGCCATCAGCCATTCGTTTTCACGCAGATAGTGGCCGATTTTGCCGTGCATCGAAAGCAACACGGTCGAGGCTTGTTCAATTTCGTACAGCGCGCCGTTGAGCGCATCTTCGGAAATATCCGGATTGTTACGAAATGACAAAAGGATTTGGCGTTGGCGTTCGAGTTCTTGCACTAGATCAAATTTCAAATCGGCGCGACTGGCAACTTCCAAAATCTCGAACAGGATGTTGAGCGCCACATGGTGTTCCATGGGATGCTCCTGATTGGCGAAATAGGTGACCTTGTCGAAAAGATCCTCTAGGCGCAACAGAGTGCGCACGCGTTCGCTGAGAGGGTATTCGTAAGTGATCACTCGCTGGCCTAAGCTGAAGTTGCGGAATTGTCACCCAAGCCCAGGCAAAGCTCAATCTTTTGTCGGGAAACTCCCTCTATTCGCACGATATGCCTTGTCCAGCATCGCCACGCGCTGTTGTAGCTGCGCCAAGCTGCCATCGTTGTCTATCACATCGTCAGCCGCGGCGAGGCGTTGCGCACGCGTGGCCTGGCTCGCCAGCACGCGCAAAACCTCGTCACGCGTCATCGCGCTACGAGCCATGGTACGGGTGATTTGCGTCTCCTCCGGGCAATCAATCACCAGCACTCGACTAACTCTTTCGCGATAGTTTTTTGATTCGATCAGCAAAGGCACAACGAGGATGACATACGGCGTATCGTCAGCACCAACTAACGCGTTTGCCGAGTTGGTGCTGACGATACGCCGTTGCGCGATCTCAACTCGACGCTGGCTGGTTTCACGTATCAGCGGATGCAAAATGGCTTCGAGTTGCAGTCGCGCTGCAGGCTCGGTGAATACTCGTTGGCGCATCGCAATGCGATTCAAAGCGCCATCCGCTGTCAGCATGGCAGAACCAAATGTTGCCAATATCGCCGACATCGCTGCACCACCGGCCGCCGTCAGCTCATGCGAAATCGCATCGGTGTCGACCACGCTGATACCCAGCGCAGCGAAGTAATCCGCAGCGGCGCTCTTGCCACTGCCGATGCCGCCGGTCAGGCCAATGACTGGCGCTGGCGATTCGATGTTCACGGGCTGTTCATCGCGCGCTGTCACCGGCCTCGCAGGCCGTTGCGGTCAGTGCGTGGGGTGCCAGCAAGTCCTTGGTGCGCGATTCAAAATCCTTTGCCGAGCCGCTGATATCTAGCAGTGATTTTGCCTCACGCTCACGCGGCAACACACGCGCCGTGCGCAAGGTTTTGCTTTGCGCAGCAAGGTATTTTTTGGCCGCCGCTTCATCGGCAAATTTCGCAATCAGAATCACAAACGGTCCACCCGTGAGACCGCTGCTGGCATCCTCAACCAACTTCAAATCGGTAAATTTTGCCGCGAGCAATTCGGACTTTTTCTTTTCCGCCAGCAGGGTCGTTGCCAGCGCCGGAATTCCCACCCAATATTCCGTGGCCGCCGCGATGGTCGTCAGCGACACTGTCCAATCGCCTTTGCCACCGAGCGCCGCATCAAGTTCAATCTTCAGTGCTTCGGCAGCCAGCGGGCTGGCAAAACCGCTCATGCGCTGACAAGTCACGCTGACCAGCGGTGGTGGAGGTTCGCGGAGCAACTGGATCGCTTCAGGATGCAACTGAGCGCTCATCCGTTGCGGTTCGCGCCCGTTCTGCGCTTCGCCGAAATAGCCAAGTGTCCAAGCCAGCGCTACCAAGTTGGCCATCAACAGAAACAGAAAAATGGTTCGCATAAGGCGCAAGCTTAAATGTTGTTCTTTTTCGCAAATGCAGCCAAGGCCGCATCGGCAATTTCATCACCCCACTCTTGCACAAAATGCCCAGCGGTCGGGTGGATAAATGGCTCGGGGCAATCCTTAATCAAGGTACGCAAATATTTCATCACCGGCGGGCCGAGCACCGGGTCGGTCGCGCCGATTGCCATAAAACTTTGCCCGCGCCATTCATTGCGCCACCAGTCGCGCGCTTGTCGCGAAGTTGCTGCACCATCGGCATCGACATTATCGGGAACCAGATTCGGAAAACGCCGCACACCGGCTTTGTAACGCACATCGGGATACGGCGCACCATACGCGGCGGCCTCGGCAGCGCTCAGATGAGGACAGCTACGCGCCATTAGTTTGGCGACATCCAAATCGGGCTGGCTGTTGGCATAAGCGCGCCATTGCAAAAAGCCCTCGCCGAGCGAAACATCACCCGTGCCAAGGCCAGTGTTCATCACCAACAAGCGCGCATAACGCTGCGGCGCGGCCATCGGCAAGGTCAAGCCAAGCAAGCCGCCCCAGTCCTGCACCACCAAAGTGATATTGCGTAAATCCAGTCGCTCGACAAAGGCCAGCAGCATTTCACGGTGCCGCGTGAAGCTGTAAAAACTTTCATCCACCGGTTTGTCCGAACGTCCAAAACCAAACACATCCGGCGCGATGACTCGTGCACCCGCCGCGACGAATTTCGGAATCATTTTGCGATACAAATAGCTCCACGTCGGCTGACCATGCAGGCATAAAAATACCTGCTCGGCGTTCGGCGAACCTTCATCCAGATAGTGCATGCGCAAACCATCGAAGCCTGGCAAATCATTGAGATAATGCGGCGCAAATGGAAAGCCTGGAAGGTTTTCAAAACGCTCATCGGGGCTGCGCAAAATTTCCATTGATGACCTTTCACTAATACCAAATTCCCCGCCATTCCTGCCTACGCGGGAATGACGATATGTTTCGTGCGTCGCTAGTTTAACGTCGCGCCATAGCGCGCCAAGCCTTCGAGCACCAGATTGCCAACCTGTCGCTTTGGTAGTTTCAAATGCGGTAGCAACATACCCGCTGCGCCGCCCGAAACCAAACACAAATTGTCGGCATTTGGCGAGTTGGCAAAAGCCTGCGCGGCGATGCGTTCAATCGCGCCCAGCGTCGCTTGTATCCCACCACTCGTTATTGCGTCGTCGGTGTTGCGTGGCAAAGTGGCGAAGTTGCCGACGGCCAATGGCAGGCCCGCCGTGCCCTTTGCCAGCGCAGCGCGCATCAGGTCCAAGCCGGGCAAAATCACGCCGCCGTAAAAATTTCCAGCAGCATCAAGTGTGTCGATAGTCGTCGCCGTGCCGCTCATCACCACGACGGCATTGCCCCTGTGTAGTCCACGCGCGCCAATCAGCGCCGCCCAACGGTCGGTGCCTAATTGCGTGGGTAGCGCGTAGCCATTTTGTACACCGCAAGCGGACGCAGTGCTCGCGAACCAATGCGGCATCAGCCCCAGTTCCTCGGCGAAATTTTTAAGTGTCGCAGCAATCTCGGCACCAGCCACATTGCAAATGATGATTTGTTGCGGCTGCTGTGGTGCTTGTTGGATTTGCGCGCGCAATTGATCAAGCTCAGCGTAATTCATTGCACCCTGAATCAGCCACTGGCCGGCGCCAAACAGCCCGTATTTCAAGCGTGAATTTCCGGCATCAAGACAAAGCATCATGGCCGTAATCTTAGTGAAACTTCGCCCGAGAGCAAATGCCGAATTTTTCCATCAACCTCCAGGCGCAAGGTGCCGTCCGTATTCACGCCGCGACAAATCCCATCTTGCGGCGCGGCGAATTCCGAGAG
>JANYAW010000402.1 GCA_025361105.1 Rhodocyclaceae bacterium
TGTCACGGAACGCATCGTATATAAATCGCATAGGTCGGCGGCGTGTTGTGCATCGAATCGGCGTCAGCGTGGGTTTTGTAATTCATCATGGTCGACGGCGCTGGGTTGGCTTTGCCAAGCAAATCGTCGCGGATAATTACAAAACCCACGCTGACGCCGATTCGATGCACAACACGCCGCCGACCTATGCGATTTATATCGCTGGTCTGGTGTTCCAATGGCTCAAAGCTAAAGGCGGTCTGGCAGCTATGGAGCAGACCAATATCGCCAAAGCCAACACCCTGTATTCGTATCTGGATTCGACGGCGTTTTACAACAATCCTGTCGACAAGGCAGATCGCTCGCGGATGAATATTCCTTTCACACTAAAAGATGAAGCGCTTGACGAAGCCTTCCTCGCCGGGGCAAAAAAAGCTGGCATGTTGCAGTTGAAAGGTCATCGTTCAGTCGGCGGCATGCGTGCCTCAATGTACAACGCAATGTCGCTGGAAGGCGTGCAACATTTGGTGAATTACATGCGGGAATTCGAGCAGCAACATGCTTAATTCTTATCGAGTGTTGGTGCTGAATCAAATTTCGACAAACGGTCTCAAACGTTTGCCGAGCGAGACCTATTCAGTAGGTAAGGAAGTGAGCGAGCCCGATGCCGTTCTGGTGCGCTCTGCCGACATGCATGCCATGGAGATTCCCCTGAGTGTGCGAGCGATTGCGCGGGCGGGCGCGGGCACCAACAACATTCCGGTTGCCGCGATGACGAGGCGTGGCGTGCCAGTGTTTAACGCTCCCGGTGCCAACGCCAATGCGGTGAAGGAATTGGTGTTGGCGGGTTTGCTGATGGCAGCGCGCAATCTGTCGGGCGCGATGCGCTTTGTATCCGATTTGGATATCAACGCACCAGATATGGATAAGCAGGTGGAAGACGGCAAAAAGAATTTCGGTGGTATCGAACTGGCCGGACATACGCTGGGCGTTATTGGTCTGGGCAAAATCGGTTGCCTGGTCGCCGATGCGGCAATCAAACTGGGTATGAACGTACTCGGCTACGATCCGGAAATTACTGTGGATGCCGCGTGGAGCTTGCCCTCGCAAGTCAAGAAAGCCAACAGTATTACTGAAGTACTTAAGGGTTCGCATTTCGTTACGCTGCATGTGCCGATGATTGCCGCCACCAAGCACATGATTAGCGCGCAAAACATCGAACAGATGCGCCATAGCGCGGTGTTGCTCAATTTTTCACGCGAGGCCGTGGTGGAAGAAGCCGCAGTCATTGCAGCACTTGAGTCGCGCAAACTGGCAACCTATGTTTGCGATTTTCCGAGTCCGCAGCTCAATGCCAATCCTAACGTCATCGCTTTGCCGCATCTTGGCGCATCTACCCGCGAAGCTGAGGAAAACTGCGCCCTGATGGTGGTCGATCAGCTACGTGATTACCTTGAACATGGCAACGTGAACAACGCGGTGAATTTCCCCAATGTGACGATGGCGCGAGAGTCAGCGTTTCGTGTCGCAATTGCCAACTCCAACGTACCCAATATGTTGGGGCAGATTTCCACCGCGATGGCCAGCGCTGGCTTGAATATTCACAACATGGTCAACAAATCGCGTGGTGAAATGGCCTACACCTTGGTCGATGTCGACAGCCCTGTAGCAGTCAATGTGACCGATGGCATCGCGGCCATTCAAGGCGTGTTGTCCGTGCGTTATCTACCCATCGCAAATTAAAGCTTAAGGCATGTCTCATGGATGATTCAACAAGCGAATCCGAGCTTGAACAGCAGGAGTTGAAAAAACTACGCGATGCAATAGACGGCATCGATGATCGCTTGTTGAAGCTCATCAACGACCGTGCGCAACTGGCACATCAAATTGGCGTGATTAAGCAAGGAAGCCTGTATCGCCCCGAGCGCGAAGCGCAAGTGTTGCGCAGGCTGGGCGAGGCCAATCCTGGCCCCTTGCCGGAGCAAGCTGTGCAACGTATTGCCCGCGAAGTCATGTCAGCTTGTTTGGCGCTCGAGCAAGCACTGAAAATCGCCTACCTTGGTCCCGCCGGAACCTTTTCTGAAACGGCGGCACGCAGGCATTTTGGTGGCGCACCGGAGTTAATTCCTTGTGCCGGAATTGACGAAGCTTTCCGTGCTGTTGAGGCAGGCAATGCCGATTATGCGGTGGTGCCGGTGGAAAACTCCAGCGAAGGCGCGGTCGGACGCACGCTGGATTTGCTGGTCAGTTCACCGCTCAAAATTTGTGGTGAAGTGAATCTCCCAATTCATCAAAATCTGCTGTCGATGGCCGTTTCAATGACTAATATTTCTCGCCTGTATTCGCACACGCAATCGCTGGCGCAATGTCATGAATGGATAAACCGGCACATCCCGTTGGTGCCGCGTACGCCAGTGGCCAGCAATGCCGAAGCGGCGCGAATGGCCGCCGAAGACCCGCGCGCGGCCGCCATTGCCGGCGAAGCGGCCGGGCAGTGTTATGGACTGAAAACGCTGGCCGCAAATATCGAAGACGATCCCAACAATACGACGCGCTTTTTGGTGCTCGGCCGTCATGATGCTGGCCCATCAGGGCACGACAAAACCTCGCTGGTTTGCTCCGCGCAAAATCGCGCTGGTGCCATGCACGATTTGCTTGCGCCGCTGGCCAGCCACGGTGTGTCGATGACCAAGTTTGAATCACGTCCGGCACGCGGCATGGGTGGTGGTCGTTGGCAATACGTTTTCTTTGTCGATGTCGAAGGCCACCAAGCCGAACCAGCCTTGACGGCGGCACTGGCAGATTTCACCTCGCGCGCAGGTTTCATCAAAATACTCGGCTCCTATCCGGTTGCGCATTGAGGCGCTGATGCTATGACGCTGTTGTCTCGAGTTCCAGAAAACATCCGCTCGATTTCGCCCTATGTACCGGGCAAGCCGATAACCGCACTGTCGCGCGAAACCGGCGTGCCGCTGGAAAAAATTATTAAGCTGGCCTCCAACGAAAACCCGCTCGGCACGAGCCCGAAAGCGCGCGCGGCGGTTGAAAAAATCATCGGCGGCAGCGAGCGTTATCCCGACCAATTCGATTTAATTGCCAAACTTGCGTCATCGCTTGGTGTTGCGAGCAATCAAATTGCGCTCGGCAATGGATCGAACGATGTACTCGATTTACTGGCCAGAATATTTCTTGCGCCGGGAACATCGGCGGTGATGTCGCAATACGCGTTTGCCGTTTATCCGATTTCCACAGCGACGGCAGGCGCGCGCAGCATCGTTGTTCCCGCCTTGGATTTCGGCCACGATTTGAACGCAATGGCCGCTGCGATTGACCACACCACGCGATTGGTTTGGATTGCAAACCCCAATAATCCCACCGGAAATTTCCTGCCCTACGCGGAGTTAAAAGCCTTCCTCGCACAAGTTCCCGCCGATGTCGCAGTCGTTTTGGATGAAGCCTATAACGAATATCTGCCGTCACATTTGCGCGATGATGCAACGCGCTGGATCGCCGAATTTCCGAATTTGATTATCACCAGAACCTTCTCAAAAATTTACGGACTCGCCGGATTGCGCGTCGGTTACGCAGTGGCCGCGCCGGAAGTCGCCGACTTGCTCAATCGCGTACGTCAGCCATTTAATGTAAATAGCTTGGCACTCGCCGCCGCGCACGCTGCAATAGACGATCACGAATTTTTGACCCGGAGCTTTGAGCAAAACCAACGCGGCATGGCGCAAATACAAGAAGGTTTGGCGCGTTTGGGTCTGTCGCACATTCCTGCGTATGGGAACTTCATCACCATCGCAGTTAATGACGGCGCAAAAATCAACGCATCGCTACTCAGTCAAGGCGTAATAGTTCGCCCCATCGGTGGCTACGGTTTGCCGAATCATTTGCGCGTGACCATCGGTTTGGATAGCGAAAATTCACGTTTTCTGGATGCGCTCGCCATAGCGTTGCGCGACTGATGCCTAAGCAGTTCAGCCGTGTTGTCATCGCCGGTGTTGGCCTGATTGGCGGCTCGTTTGCGCTGGCCTTGAAGGCAGCCGGTGTCGTCAATCAAGTCGTCGGTATCGGGCGCACACGCGCTGCCCTGGACAATGCCAAACGGCTAGGCGTGATAGATATCGTTGCCGATAGCTGGGTCGAAGCGCTCAAGGGTGCGGATTTGGTTTTGTTGGCAATGCCCGTCGGCCAAATGGAAAACAGTCTGCGCGAGTTGATGCCGCATCTCGGCTCCAAAACGCTCGTCACCGATGCAGGTAGCACCAAGTCCGATGTCGTTGTCGCCGCGCGCGCAGCACTTGGGGAGAAAATTGGCCAATTTGTTCCTGCGCACCCCATCGCCGGCGGTGAAAAAAGCGGCGCCGATGCCGCTACGGCTACTTTGTTTAATGATCGTCGTGTGGTACTGACGCCGTTGGTAGAAAATTCGACCGATGCTGTGGAGACGGTTCGCGGCATTTGGCAACAATGCGGTGCACGCGTCTCTGAACTCACGCCAGAAACGCATGATCGGATATTTGCGGCGGTCAGTCATCTGCCGCACTTGCTGGCGTTTGCGCTGGTCGATGAATTCGCCAGTCGAGAAAACGCCGATGAACTATTCGCCTTCGCCGCTGGCGGATTCCGTGATTTCACCCGCATCGCTAGCAGTCATCCCGAAATGTGGCGCGATATTTGTGTCGCCAATCGACAGGCATTGCTCACCGAGTTGGATGCGTATATGTCACAGTTGATGCATGCACGGGTTTTGCTGGCGAGTGCTGATACCGTTGGACTTGAAGCAATGTTTACGACTGCCCGCAAACGCCGCGATGACTGGTTGGAGTCAATCCCGTCGGCCCATGGGTAGCTTGGTTGATGTGCTTATGAATCATTTAGACCTTCCTCGATTGACCCGCGCCGCGGGCATGATCTCTTTGCCTGGCTCCAAGAGTATTTCCAATCGCATTTTGTTATTAGCTGCGCTTGCTGATGGCGTAACAGAGATTCATGGTTTGCTGGATTCGGATGACACGCGGGTGATGCTGGCGGCGTTGGCGAAACTTGGTGTTGACTCGGCAGTTGGTGCTGATGACACGCCGTTAAACACGCGACAAATAATTGGCTGTGTTGGCGCGTTCCCCAATAAATCCGCCGATCTTTTCATGGGCAACGCTGGCACCGCAATTCGTCCGCTCACCGCTGCACTGGCGATGATGAAGGGTGAATATCAATTGTCCGGCGTACCGCGTATGCATGAGCGGCCGATAGCTGATTTGGTCGATGGCTTGCGGCAGATTGGTGCAGACATTCGCTATCTGGAAAACGACGGATTCCCACCGCTTTCGATTCACCCCGCACAGATACAACTTGATGCGCCGATTCGCGTGCGCGGGGATGTGTCATCGCAATTTCTGACCGCACTGTTGATGGCTCTACCTTTGACTGGTCAGGATGCAATCGTCGAAATGACGACTGAGCTGATCTCAAAACCCTACGTCGAAATCACTTTGAATTTGATGGCGCGTTTTGGCGTGACCGTTGAGCGCGATGGATGGCGGCGATTCAGTATTTCTGGCGGACAAATCTATCGCAGCCCGGGCGTGATTCATGTTGAAGGTGATGCTTCTTCAGCGTCATATTTCCTTGCCGCCGGGGCGATTGGTGGCGGACCGGTGCGGGTGGAAGGTGTGGGGCGTTACAGTATTCAAGGCGATGTTCGCTTCGTCGAGGCGTTGGAAAAAATGGGTGCGCAAATTGAATGGGGCGACCACTGGATAGAAGCGCGCGCGCCCGTGGATGGTCAACTCAAAGCCTTTGACCTGGACCTGAACCACATTCCCGATGCGGCAATGACATTGGCGGTTGTAGCGCTGTTCGCTCATGAACCATGCACGTTGCGCAATATTGCTTCGTGGCGCGTCAAGGAAACTGATCGCATCGCAGCGATGGCGACGGAATTGCGTAAACTGGGTGCAAGGGTGGAGGAGGGCGCGGATTATTTGCGAGTGACACCACGCGACGGCGTGTCGTCAGCACCAACTGACAAGAATGCAGTTTCGATTGACACCTACGATGATCATCGTATGGCGATGTGTTTTTCACTGGCGGCGTTTGGCACGACGCCAATCAGTATCAACGATCCCGAATGCGTCGCTAAAACTTTTCCCGATTACTTTGATGTCTTCGCGCGAATCACCGCGCCGGTTATTGCCATTGATGGTCCGTCAGCATCGGGCAAAGGAACGGTTGCTGAGCGTGTGGCAAAGGTTTTGGGCTACCACTACCTCGACAGCGGCTCCTTGTATCGTCTAACGGCGCTCTGCGCGACGCAGGCTGGCATTGCCTTGGACGATGAGCTCGCCATTGCGGAACTCGCCAAAAGCTTACCTGCGCGATTTGAAAGCGGCCGGATTTATTTGGGCGACGACGATGTCACCGACGCCATCCGCACCGAAGCTATTGGTGTTGGTGCGTCCAAAGTAGCCGCCTTGCCTGCTGTTCGCACGGCTTTGCTGGCGCGGCAGCGCGCCTATCAGCGCTTCCCCGGGCTAGTCGCCGATGGCCGTGATATGGGTAGTGTGGTGTTCCCAGCCGCGGTGGCGAAAATATTTCTGACCGCATCGACCGAGGCGCGTGCAGAAAGACGCTATAAGCAGTTGATACAGAAGG